>SDNW01000061.1 GCA_004524725.1 Promethearchaeota archaeon | reverse complement strand
TGGCGTTCTTTAGGATCATTATTCTCTTCCTTAAATCTATCTATTTGAAAGTTAATATATAAAATTTTATCTTCGATAGCTTCAATAGTTGGCAATTTAAAGTTTAGAATGTTTTTATTTTGGCTTAATCGATAGGAGAGAATCCCATTAGCGTTACTATTTATATCTGAGTTAAAAATAAAGAGCCAATCTTCCAGTTGCTTCAATATATTCGGTGATATCTCCATAATATCGAATATAGAATTATTCTTATTAGAAAAAGTTATGAGAATTTCATTAGGCAGGGAATTATAAAAATCTTCTGGGTTTTTATAGTGAGGGAGCTTTTTAATAAAAATTCCCGGTGTAGATTTAATCCAGCCATCTTGATTATTATATTCTCTTTGATGTGAGATATTCAATGCTTTAATGAGAAGTAAACTTTGTGATCGTTCATCCGGACCTAAATATTTTAGTTTTTTTCCATCAAATTTTACCATCAGATCCTTATTCATTATATAAATGTAAAAAATATTCCCTTTTCTAATGTTATATGAAAGGCAAAATACATTTCTAAGACATGAACAGATTTTATAGACATCAAGTGGAGTTCTTCCTTGATCAATATCTTCTTTGTTATATTTTGAGATTTTTTCAGCAATTAACAAGAATTCAGTCAATTTGATCAAAAAATAATTTTTTAAGAGAATTTGAAATCTTTACCCATTTTATTCATAAACTGGGACACATTTTTCCCCATTCCTGGCATTCCTGGCATCCCCTTACCTTTCTTTTGCATTTGTAAAAATTTTTTCATAAACTTTTTCATTTGATTATACTGGTCTAACATACGATTGATAGTGGAATAATCTGATCCGCTTCCGATGGCAATTCTTCTTTTCCTAGTTTTTTTAATGATTTTAGGATTTTCTTTCTCCTCTTTTGTCATTGAGTTTAATACAATTTCCCATTTCTCCAAATTTTTTTCAGCATCGTCTTTTAAAGCATCGGGAATATTTCCCCCGCCAACCATTGCAAGAATATTTTTCATCTTTCCTACTTTCTTAATGGATTTAAGTTGATAATAAAGATCATCAAGAGTAAATTTTCCTCTCATCATTCTCTTTGCCATATCTGGATCAAGGTCTACCTCTGCTTCTTGTACTTTTTTCACTAAGCCCTCAATATCGGGGATTCCTAATAGCGTCCCTACAAATGAGCTTGGATCGAACTCTTCAAATTCATCAATTTTTTCTCCAACTCCAATAAATCTAATTGATTGATTAGTCGCGGAACAAGCTGATAGAGCCCCTCCTCCTTTTGCAGTTCCATCCAATTTAGTTACAATAATGCTTCCAATATTGGTTGTTTTAGCAAATTCTTCTGCTTGGGAGTAAGCTAATTGTCCTAATGTACCATCTATCACGAGGATTACCTCATTTGGTTTTAATGCGCTTTCAATTTTTTGCATCTCAATCATTAGATCTTTTTCTTCTTTATGTCTCCCTGCGGTATCAACCAAGATTATATCAAATCCTTCATTAATCGCTTTTTTAGTCTCTTTTACGGCGATTTTAATTGCGTTTTTTTCATCTGGGTTTCCAAAACATTTAACACCAATTTGATCTGTTAGCTGAATTAATTGCTCATAAGCTCCGGGGCGATATGTATCAGTAGTAACTGCTGCAACTTTATAGCCTTTACTTTTATAATAACGAGCGAGTTTTCCAACCGTAGTGGTTTTTCCCGATCCTTGAATACCAACTAAAAGAATAACATTACTCTTTCCTGCCTTAATTCTAATAGGGGCAGGTTTTCCTCCTAATGTTTTTATTAGTTCATCGTGTACAAGCTTAATAATAAAATCCTTTCTCTTAGCTTTTGTAAGCTTTGTATTCATTGCGTCCTTTTTGATATTTTCCGTCATTTCAAAAACTAACTCAACTTTTACATCCGAACTTAACAATGCTCTTTGTAGATCTTGAATTAATGCGTTAATAGCATCTTTATCAACTATGGGCAATCTTCTTACTTTCCTTATAGCTTGTTCTAAAGAACGTCCTAACTTTTCGAGAACCATAAGATAATCACAAGTAACTTTTAATTTTAGGTAACTAATATTGTCAAAAACTAATATTTTTTTTTGAATAAAGATATTAATATATAAAAAAGATAAGAGAAATTTAAAAACATTTGAAAAGAAATATTTTGATTAGAAAGAAAAAAGTGATAATTTAAAATGAGTATTAGAAGAACTGAAATTCAAAAATTAAAAAGTGGGCAATATATAATGGTTGATGAAGAACCATGCGTAATAAAGTCAACCGAAAGAAGTAAATCGGGAAAACATGGTCATGCTAAAGTTCGAGTTGTATGTGTTGGTGTTTTTGATAATAACAAAAGGTCGATAACGATCCCATCAGGGCATATGGTTGAGGTACCAGAAATCAACAAAGGAACTGCCCAAGTTAACTTTATTGAGGATGCCGTGATAAATATCATGGACCTTGAGTCTTATCAATCAATGGATGTAAGATGGCCTAGCGATGAGGAATTAATAACAAAGATCAATGAATTGCGCGCAAATCCACAAAAGATGTCACAAAGTCAAGTTGAATATTGGCAATTGGCGGGAAAAACTTTAATAAATAGAGTGATTACCAATTAAAAACCAATTATCTCTTTTTAATATGATTAAATAAATTTTCTTTAAATTTTTATATATTATTTAAATCAGATTTTACATAAATTATTGAAGCCAATGGAAAAAAAAGCGATTTCATTAGCTTGTCGGATGGATTCAGAAAGAGCTATTAATTTAACTAAGAAACTTTTTGAATATTTAGTCAAAAAAGGTGAAATAGTCCAGTTAGAAACTCGTATTGCTCCTAAAATCTTTCCACATAATGGAAAGGATTTAAACGAGATGAATTCCAAGAATACAAAATTTATAATTTCTATTGGTGGAGATGGAACTGTTTTAAGAGTAGCAAATAGTTTATCTCAATTGGATCCCCCTCCAATACTTGGCGTTAATATTGGTTCTTTAGGATTTTTAGATGAATCGAATGAAAGAAATATTTTTAGCGATTTAAATAGAGCTTTAAAAGGAGAATTTATCCTCGAAAGATGTGGTAAAATAACACCGTACATTATTAGAAATAATGAGGAATATAAGCTAGATAATGCATTAAATGAAATTTTAGTGATTTCTTCTAAAACCACAAAAGTGTTACTCGTATCAATAAAGATTGATGGGGTTTTTTTAAATAGGAGCTATTTAGACGGGGTTATCATCTCCACTTCGACGGGTTCGACAGCCTACAATTTAAGCGCGGGTGGTTCTATAGTTAAATCTTCTTTAGATATTATGCAACTAACGCCTTTGAATAGTTTTGCACGATCTGGATTAAAACCGATTATTTTACCCTTTGATAGTGAAATCGAAATTAAGTTATTAAGACACCGTTTAGATGCAGATGTGGTAATAGATGGTCAAAAATCATTTCGAAATGTTTCCCCCAATACAATTATTAAAATTCGAAAAGCTAATGCCTACTCGTATTTTATACGTTTTTCTAAGAGTCTCAGTGACAATTATTTCAGACGCTTAAGAAAAAAAATTATTGGTACCATAAGAGTTCCTTTAGATGATAGCCCAGAAGAAGATTCCAATTCTCATTTTTGATGCTAATATCTTCCTAAAAGGAATAGATATTAATATTATCAGAGAAACTATTTATTCTACTCCAAAAATCATTAATGAAATTAAAATTTTAAAGTATTCAAATAAGAACCGAAACATTCTGAATAAGATTGAAGCCGCGATAGCCAATAAACATTTAATCATTAGAAAACCTAAAAGGGAATACATTTTAAAAGCGTTGAATAGATCTAAAATCACAGGAGACATTAACGCCCTTTCAAAAGCAGATATAGAATTAATCGCTTTGGCACTAGAATTAACGCAAACATCAGAAAAAGATGTCATATTATACTCAAATGATTATTCTGTACAAAACCTTTCTTCAGAGATGGGTATTAAATTTTCTTCGATCTTTAGAAAAGGAATAAAAACTCAGATAACATTTGAATTATTTTGCCCTTCATGTAAAAAAAAATATGCTATTGGAACTTTGTATCAACATTGCGAGATTTGTGGGTCAGAATTAAAACGAAGACCAAAAAAAAGGGGAAAAAATAGCGTGTAAAATATATATGAATAATGCTACTCATTTATTGAATAAAGGTAAAAGATGAAGAATGGGCACTAAAATTAATGAATTAGTGAGTGATACTAAAAAAGTAATATCATTTGAAAATTTGCTTAATAAGGAAATTGCGATTGATGCCTTTAATACAATTTATCAATTTTTAGCCATAATTAGACAAAAGGATGGCACTCCACTGAAAGATTATAACGGAAATGTGACCTCGCATCTCTCTGGATTATTTTATCGAACTCTTAATTTTCTTGAACATAATATCAAACCGATTTATGTTTTTGATGGTAAACCATCAGAATTGAAATCAGATACAATACGAGAGAGAAGAAAAATAAAACAAGAAGCGCGTGAGAAGATGGTAGAGGCTCAAGAAAAAGAAGATTTTGAAAAAGCCACACGATATGCTCAATTGACTTCCACATTGAATGAAAGTATGATTATAGAGAGTAAGAAATTGATTGAATATTTAGGAATTCCGGTTATCGAGGCAAGCTCTGAAGGTGAAGCACAAGCTGCATATCTTGTTGACCAAGAAGATGCATGGGCATGCGCTTCACAAGATTACGATTCTCTCCTATTTGGTGCTAAACGTTTAATTCGAAATTTTGCTGTAACGAGAACCAAAAAAGTTAAAGATACTACTACCTCAGTAGAAATTGAATATATTTCTTTGACCAAATTTTTAGAAGGTTTGAAGATTAATCGTGAACAATTGATTGAAATGGGTATTTTGATAGGAACTGATTTCTATCCCGGTATAAAAGGTATTGGTCAACATACAGCTTTAGATTTAATTAAAAAATATGGTTCGTTGGAAAATATCATTCAAAATAAGATAAGTATTAGAAATAAAATGATTGATATTAATCTGGATATTGTCGATAACATTAAGGAAATTTTTCTAGAACCAAATGTGAACCAACATTATCCAAAACCTAAGTGGAAAGGAGTAAATTATGAAAAAGTCGAAGAGTTGTTAATAGAAGAGCATAACTTTTCCTCTCAAAGAGTAAAGAATGCTTTGAGACAATTAAGAAAGCAAGATCTTTCTAAAAGGCAAGCCTCTTTAGAGGACTTCTTCAAAAAGAATTAAGTAAAAATAAGAAAAGTTTTTACAAAATTAATAATTCAAATAATTAACTAAAGTTGAGTAATAGTGAGGATCTGATATGAGCCCTACAGATGATAAGAAAAATAATGATAAGGAAAAGATTTTTGAAACTGATTCTGAAAAGGTGTCTTTACGTGTTCAAAACGCTAAAAAAAGAGATTATGGACGTAATATCATTCGTATTGATCGCCAAACCATGGAACGTCTTAAAATACAGACTGGTGATGTTATTGCATTATTTGGTAAAAAATTGAGCGCGGGTATCGCTTGGCCAAGTTATCCTCAAGACAATGAATTAGGAATTATTCGTATTGATCCAAGAATTAGGAAAAATACTGGAACAGCTATCGATGATATGATCGATATTAGAAAAATCAAGACTCAACCCGCCCAGAGTATAGTATTAGCACCATCCAATATCAAAATAAAAACTAATCCTAAATTCGAAACTTTTGTTAAGCGAAAACTAAACAATTATCCCGCAACTATTGATGACTATATTTATATTTCCATTGGTATAAGTAGAGAAATAATTTTTAAAGTAATTAGCATGAAACCTAGCGGAATTTGCACCATAAAACAAGAGACAAGTTTGCATATTAGTGAGCATATCACTGAAGATATAGAAGGAGGTCCAGAATATGTCACATATGAAGATGTGGGTGGTTTAGATAGAGAAATACAAAGGGTGCGGGAAATGGTTGAATTACCCCTACGTCACCCTTCATTATTCAAGCGCTTAGGAATTGACCCTCCTAAAGGAGTATTGCTTCGTGGGCCTCCTGGATGCGGTAAAACCTTATTGGCTCGTGCGGTAGCTAATGAAAGTGAGGCTCATTTTATCTCGATAAATGGCCCCGAAATAATGAGTAAATTTTATGGAGAATCTGAAAAAAAGTTAAGAAAATTATTCATTGAGGCAGAAGAAAAGAATCCTTCAATCATTTTTATCGACGAGATAGATGCTATTGCACCAAAAAGGGAAACAGTAACCGGTGAAGTCGAGAGAAGAGTCGTAGCTCAATTACTAGCATTAATGGATGGGTTACATAGTAGAGGTCGAGTAATAGTCATTGGAGCTACTAATAGACCAAATAGTCTGGATTCAGCATTAAGACGTCCAGGGAGGTTCGATAGAGAAATTGAAATTAAAGTTCCTAATGAAAAGGGACGGAGAGAAATCTTCCAAATTCATACCAGAAATATGCCCTTAGATAAACAAATTGATTTAAAAAACTTTGCAAACATAACACACGGGTTTGTTGGTGCGGATATTTCCGCGGTAGCAAGAGAAGCTGCAATGTCAGCATTAAGACGATACCTGCCAAAGATCGATTTAGAGTCCGAGATTATTGATCCGGAGTTACTAGATTCAATTGAAGTGACTTTAGAAGATTTTGAGAACGCCTTGAAAGAGGTCTTACCTTCAGGAATTAGAGAAGTTTTTGTGGAAGTACCTAACCAAACATGGGATAGTATAGGGGGCTTAGATGATTTGAAGCAAAAATTAATTGAAGCGGTGGATTGGCCATTATCAAATCCTAAAATTTTTGAGCGTATGGGAATAAACCCTCCGAAAGGGATATTGCTTTACGGACCTCCAGGTTGTGGTAAGACCTTATTGGCCAGAGCAGTTGCGAACGAAAGCAAAGCAAATTTTATCTCGATAAAGGGTCCAGAACTTTTATCTAAGTATGTAGGAGAAAGTGAAAAGGCAATACGGGAAGTTTTTCGCAAGGCTAAAATGGCAGCGCCTTGTATTATATTTTTCGATGAATTTGATTCCATAGCGCCTAGTAGGGGGCGCCACACATCAGATTCAGGAGTATCAGAAAAAGTATTATCACAATTTTTAACAGAACTTGATGGTTTAGAAATCAAAAAAGATATTGTTGTTATTGCTGCGACCAATCGCCCAGACATTTTAGATCCCGCATTAATTAGACCTGGTAGAATTGATAGAATACTATTAGTGCCTCCCCCCGATGAGAAAAGCAAACTCGAAATCTTAAAGATTTTTACTAAAGATATGCCTCTAAGTAGTGATGTGGATATTGAACAATTAAGTAAAGAGTTAAAAGGGTATTCCGGCGCAGACATCGAAACTTTGTGTCGCGAAGCTGCAATGATCGCACTTAGAGAAAATATTCGAGCAAGAAAAGTCAATAGTGAACATTTTAAAAAAGCTCAAGATACATTATATCCTACGATTTCTCCTGAAATGATTAAATGGTTTGAACAATTTAGAGAAAATTTAAAGAGTCGAATTATTGAGAAATCGAAGGAAGATAGATTATTTGTTTGATGAGTAAAATTAATTAAAAATGGATGATATATACTAATTAGGTGAATTATCATCGAAACACACCGTTGGAATCAAAAACCCGTTATTAACTCAATTATTGATATATTGATAAAAAATAAAGGAGAGATGTTAGATAAGCGCATCGAAGAACTCCTTAAAAAGGAATATCCATTCGTAAATGCATTATATCTCGAAGAAATTTTCATGAAATTAGAAGCATTGAATATTATAAATGTATTTAGAGTCTCAAAGAGCAAAAAAATGATTGTTTATAATAAACGCAATCAAAATATTAAAGATGATGCTCTAATTCAACCATATTAATTTTGAATTTTCCAGTTGAGACAAGTGCTCGATAAACTTATTGCTTCTCTTTTTGATTTAAATTTTCTTTCCCTTACTTTTATGAAAATCGGATAGTTGATAGCATTGCCCATTAAAAGCATCTCTCCAACTCCTAAACTAGATATCATCTCTGTATATTCTTTTGTGATAGCTTCAGAACTATCCATAAGATGTTTAAGGTCATAAGGATTTTTTATATTCAGTATTAATTTGGAATTTGTCTGAGATAATGCTGTTGTGCTTAACTTTTTCGGTCTTTGACTAATCAAACAAAGACAAGCCATAAATTTCCTTCCTTCTCGGGCAATCGTTTCAATTATGCTTTTTGATAATGCTTTCGATTGTGCTGCTTCGGGACAGAATTGGTGAGCCTCTTCTATTATTAACAAAAAGGGAGGAATTTTCTGTACTCTTCTTAAATAAAATAGACGATTGCAGATATAATCTACTAAAATTTGTTTTTTTCGGATTGAGGTCTCACTTTCTAGGTTAAATATAACTAATTCTCCCTGGTTTACAATATTATTTAAACTTGGATTTTCTTGGGGACCGAAGATAGTCATTCTATCTAACTCGGAGAGCCAACCAGTTAAAGCTTGTTTGGTTGACTTGATTCCGTCTGATTCTTTTTCAATGCAATTTATAAGATCTTTTATACCATAATATCCTTTATTATCCCTTTTTTCTCGTAATTGTTTAATCACTTTAGCCAATTCTCTTATCTGAACGTGTGAGATCTGCTCCTGATACTTTCGGAATGAATAAGGCCCCATTTGAGGGACTGAAACTTGAAAATACGACATATCAATGAGTTTTATCTTATTCTTTAATTCGTCTATTTTCTTTAAATATGTGTATTCTCCATGAACATCTATTAATATTATTGCAGGAGTTCCAAGTGAGGGTTCTCTAGTAAGTAATTCTTCTATGATAATAGAAGTTAGATAACTTTTTCCCCCTCCCGAAATAGAAAGGATAGAAAAGTGTTTGTTTAGCAGGCGATCCATATTTATAGTTGCTTCTATACCTATTGAATTAAGTATTCCAAAATTTAATCCATCTTGCTTCTCTAATCCAATAAAGTCGATTAGTGTTTCCTTTTCTACGAGATATACTTCTTTTCCAGGACTCGCTGGATAGGTCATTCTTGAAATTCTTTCAATAGTCCTTTCTGAATTCTTTCTGAATTCAATAATTCCTAAATTTCTCACTATCGCAATCGCATATTCAAAATCTTCACTTGGAAAAAGCCCTTTAAGGATATTGGGATTGTTATTATTATTATAGGCTTTTATTGTAAGGGCATCTGAAAAATATTCATTTAAGAGTACTATTTTTTCGACTATGCCAATTAAGAAACCTTCTATCGAGTGTGTATAGACAAAGAGACCTTTTTTAATCAGAATCTCATCCGTTCTTTTATTAATAACGAAAGGATACTGCGCTACATCTGGTAATTGAAGATAATTAAAGACAATTCCAACCTTTAAGGGCATTGAGTAAAGATAAGAATAGAGAACAATAAAAATAAAGCAAGAGCATAAATTTAGTAATTTGAATATAGAGTATGAATTAAAATTAAAGAAAAAATGAGATGTTAATTGAAATCTATCTTTCTAGTGTACCCATTATTTTTAGAATAACGTAATACCCGTTTTTCCAGAAATAGACCATAAACAGGGAAATCGCAATAAAAGCGAAGGTTACAAGACCAATAAATAACGTCCAATTACCCGATGTAAAAGTACTTAATAGATTCGAAAATGGGGCAGTGCTACCGGGACCTATTAGAAGATCATTAATTATTGCATAAATCAAACCTACAACTACTGCGATTATACTTATTAGTAATCCTCCGGCAGCAATTTTTACATCCAATCTATTTCTATATCGTTCCTCAATATTTCTGGTCTTAAATAAAAACTTAAGGACAAGAATACTTCCTTTTCTGAAAAGACCAAAGAAAAATATCAATAAAAAAAATAATCCAGCTAAAAAACCCGCGATAATTGCTATTTGGTACCCTAAATTGAGTTCTAAAAAGGCTCCTAATTTCCCCGTTGGCATCCAATAATCTACAATTGACCATACAAGACCTCCGAGGGTTATAATGCAAGCAGCAACAATAAAGACATAATAAAGCTCACCAACCGCTCTTTGTCTCGGAGAATAATCCGATTTCAAATCCTCTGTCATTTTATTCTTACCTTTTTATCTAATATATAATGAAGTTATAAAAATAAAACTATATAAAATTGATTATTTAAGCTATTAATTTAAAATTGAATAAAAAGAGAATTTAAATTGCCCTAGATTTTATTCTTTTTCTATGCTTCGTAGAAGCTCGTTAAATTTATTATAAATTTTTTTGTCTTGAAGGAGATTGTACAAATCATAGGAAAATTTGTATAATTTATTGTACTTAGAATGACGATCATTATCTGGTAACCATTTTCTGTCAACCTTGCAAATATTTTCTGCGGCTTTGGCAATATCTGGAAAAATTCCAGCTCCAGAGGCGGCTAATATTGCTGCACCAAGAGACGTTGCCTCTTCGATCACGTTTCTTACACATGTGATCCCTAGAACATCTGAAAATATCTGATTCCATAGATCAGAACGTGAACCTCCCCCCGTTAATCTCAGTTCGACAGGATCGATATTTAATTCTTGAAATACTTCAATATTTTTATTTACTTCAAAAGCAACGCCCTCAAGGATAGCTCTAGCAAAATCCTTTTTTTTTTGCCCTAATGCTAATCCAAATATAATTCCTCTAGCATAAGGATTCCAATGGGGAGCACCAGCACCTACTAAATGGGGAATGGTTATTAATCCATTAGCACCCAGAATAGAGTCATCAGCTTCTCGAGTTATGACATCATATGGATCCATATTCTGTTCTTCTGCTTCTAAACATTCTTCATGAGCAATCTCATCTCTAAACCATCTTAGATAAGCCCCAGTAGTAAAAACACTAGCTTCTTGAACCCAAGTGCCAGGAACAGCATGACAACTACATAATACTCGTTTCTTCGGATCAAAATTAGGTTTTTCTAAGAATGCGAGCATAAAACTTCCTGTTCCGGTTGTTAACTTTATCGTTCCAGGGGAAGTAACTCCAACTCCTAATGCTGCCGATTGTTGATCACCTGCTCCTGTTATTACTAATGTCTTTTTATCAAAGAGTGTTTCATCGGTTGTTATCTCGCCTATATCAGTACCGCTTTCTAAGGTCTCAGGCATTTTATCTAAATCTATTTCCAAATCTGAAGCAATCTCATCAGAATACTTTAAATTATTGATATCGAATAGCATTGTACGAGAAGCATTAGAATAGTCGGTATAAAATTGACCAGTTAGTTTGAATAATATATAATCAGAGACTAACAAAAACTTATACGCATTTTTATAAATATCGGGTTTATTGTCCTTAAACCATAATATCTTGGTTGCAGAAAAATAAGGATCTATAGTTAATCCCGTAGTTCTATATATCTTATCGGCACCAACTTTTTTTTTAATAAATTCTACTTGATCTGTGGTTCTGCGATCTTGCCACACTAATGCATTATGTAAAGGAGTGCCTTCTTTATCTACAGGTACAATAGTTTCCCGCTGATTAGTCACCGATAAACTTACAATTTCAGATTTATCAATGCCACTTTTCTTTATTGCTGCTTCTATAGTTTTTTTAAGCGAATTCCACCACGAATTTGCGTCTTGTTCAACATATGAAGGTATAGGATAATAACTTTCCCACTCTTGGTAGTCAGTCGCTAAAATTGTTCCCGCTACATCAAAAATGAAAGTTCTTACTCCAGTAGTCCCAAGATCGAGACTTGCGATAAACATTTTTGTTACTCTCTTTTAATTTTTAATATTAATATAGATTATTTTATCTAATAAAAATCATTATCTTATTTTTCCAAAATTACTTCTTTTTTTCATATCCGCACTGAGGGCATATCAGTTTCTTGAGACCTAATTTATAATCTTTTAACTCGGTCATCATACCGTTACAAACGGGACATCTTGGATCAAAAGATGGAAACCATTCTCCTTTAATGTTTGGCATTTCTTTGAGAGTATTTATAAATTTTAACTTATCAAGATCTGACGTACTAGCTTTAAGGAGCTGTTGTTCTTCAGCAATCGATTTTCCTTTAGGTAGAAGTACTATTACAAACTTCATCTTACTGGGATTATTTAAAAGTGAAAAAGTTCTTAAGATAGCCTTTTCTTTATATTCAGCAAATAATTTACCTAATTCAGGAGGAGCTAGAGCTACTAATGCGGCTTGTGAATCTTTATTTTTAGATTTTGTTTTCTGTAGCAGAAACTGGTAAATTCTTCTTTCAAAATCCATACCCCAAATTAAAACCCATGAAGTGATATCATAATCCTCTCTATTGGGTCCTATGATTCTTTTAATGCCTTTTATTTTAGTATAATACTTAACTTTTGAGAGATGAGACACCAAGTCATCAAGAAATGCTGGTTCAATTAAAGGAAAACTGTTAAATATACTTTTTAGAGAAAGTAATCGGATTTGGGTCAATTTATCCATGTTTAATTTATCCCAAGGGGTATAAGTATAAATTAAAAAGAATTCATTCATAATTCTTTAAAAATTGGATTAATATTTATATTATTCTAATTATAAATTATAAAAAAACCTAAATCCAAGAAATTAAATTGGAGATCAAAAATCCTAATTTTCAAAATATAAAATAAAAATTTAATTAGTATTTATGAAGAATCTCTATCATGGCAAACTATAAAATCGTTATAAAAAAAAGCTGTTTCTTTTGTGAGAAATTAATTGATTGGTTGAAGGATAAGGATGTAAAATATAAAGTGTTAGACTATCAAGATCCTAAAGACTTCGACGATCCATTGATGAAAAATCCTACGTTTAATAGTTTATACTGTGATATGAGTGCTTGTGTAGAAAGTTTACCGCTAATTGTTAAAGATGATAAAGAGTTTTTCTATGGTGAAGTTTGGAATTTAGTGAATAATGAAATAAACGAAGAGAAAGCAAAAGAAATTTTCGAACTCTAATTTATCAAATTTTTTTCTAAATTTTTAAATTTTATTTTTACTTCTATAATTTAAGGGCATTTCTGGGAAGGTAGTCTAGCTTGGTATGATTCTTGGTTCGGAACATTATCAAAAGTTATGATAATGCAAAACACCAAGAGGCCAGGGGTTCAAGTCCCCTCTTTCCCATCCAATTTAGTGCAAGATCGTGAAACTGAACTTTCACGAATAAATTATTGATAGGTATAACATACCAGATTTGGTATCTAAACCAAATCTTTAGTATAATGTTAAGCCCTTTCCGAAGATTTCCTCAGTTCCATAAATCTTTCTTTTGTGATACCATGCATTAACCAAAAAGATATTGCAGCTATGAGAGAAAGAATAGAGGCTATAAACCAAATCCACTGCCCTCCAAAAGTATCACCAATCATACCAGCTAATAAAACTCCAAAAAGATTAGGAATTGCCCAATGAAATCCATAAAATGCCATATAACGACCTCTTTTATCTTCTGGAGCCAGAGTTCCTGCTACGGATTGACCTAGTGGCATTTCTATCATTTCTCCTAGTGTTATTATTATCATCGCTATAAAGAACAGATATACATCAGTGACGAATCCATACATCCCAAATCCAATGATATATAAAGAAG
>SDNW01000174.1 GCA_004524725.1 Promethearchaeota archaeon | reverse complement strand
TGAATAATAAAGTCACTCAAACCTTTATTAAGGGAGAAAATGTTGAATTATGGGCTCCTAACGTTGAAAATGTAGAGCTCTACGCTAAATGGGTTAACTTACCAACCGGAAGAATGTACTCTCGCGTTCCAACCCCTCAAAAAATTAGTGAGTTGAAGAAATTATTCGAGCCGAAACCGGAATTTTTTGTACAAAAAGAGGTCTATCTTGAGATATATCATAGAAAGGATGAAAAACCAATTGGTATTGTTGGATTATTAGATATCGATTGGCTTAATCGAAAAGCAAAAGTATTCATTAATATTGGAGAGCCAGAATACTGGGGAAAAGGAATAGCTGGAGAGACATTAAGGCTTTTGTTCGATTATGCGTTTGAAGATCTCAATCTCCATAAATTATATGCGGGAATTTATACTCCAAATCTCCGTTCAAAAAGAGTTTTTGAAAAATTGGGGCTTGCACAAGAAGCAATTCTTAAAGAAGAAGTATATGTTGATGGAAAATATTATGATACCGAAATCTATTGTCTATATAAAAAAAACTGGCTAAAAAGGAATAAATGAGAAGGTGATTGAAATAACAGAAGTGAAACAATACCCTTTTATCGAAGGAAAAAATTTAACGCTATGTGCACCAAATAAAGACAATTTAAATCTCTATGCATCCTGGGATAACCATCCTGACGCACGTAAATATGCTCGAAACGTATTTCCGACTACAGCTGGCGATCTTAAGAAGTACTTGGAACGAGGGCAAGAGCGAGCTCCACGAGAAATTGGGTTTGAAATTTGGCATAAAGCTGATTGTAAACCAATAGGATTTATCGGGTTTAACTTCGTTAACTGGGCAGATAGAATGGGGAATATAGGACTCAACATCGGAGATCCCTCATATTGGAAAAAGGATTTGGGAATGGAGGCAACGTATCTGATCTTAGAATATGCGTTTAATGAACTTAACTTATTTAAAATAACTGCGGATATGTACGAAATGAATACTCCCTCATGGAAGATTTGCGAGAAAGTAGGTATGAAGCGAGAGTTAACATATATGAAACAAGCGTATGTAAAAGGAAATTACGTGGATACTTATCAATATTGCCTATTTAAAGAAGATTGGGAGAAACAAAGGCAAAAATTTGAATTCAAATAATCTAATAAAGGGTGAATAATCATGAGTGAAGAAAAAGAAGAAAAGAAAGAGCTAGTATGTATTCCATTCATTGAAGGAGAAAATGTAGCACTTGCACCAACTAACATCGATCACATTCAATTATATGCTAAATGGAATAACGATCCAAGAGCAAGACATTATGCTCGCAATATGATACCCCATACTACTGAAGACTTGAAAAAATGGTTTGAACCAAGAGGCGGTCTTACTGAACATGTAGGATTCGAAATATGGCATAAAAAAGATAAAGTTCCAATCGGAACATGCGGTTTTGGGAGAATTAATTGGATAGACAGAAATGCGAATATTTATATGAATATAGGTGAGCCTGAATATTGGAACAAAAACTTAGGTACGGAAGCTTCGCATCTATTGATTGATTATGGATTTAAGGAACTCAACTTCTTCAAGATTTATGCTGGAGTTTTCGAACCGAACATACGATCTTGGTCCGTTGCAGAAAAAGATGGATTTATTCTTGAAGGGATTGAAGAGAAAGCGATTTATGTCGATGGAAAGTATGTAGGTGCTCGTAGATATCGCTTATTTAAAGAAGATTGGCTAAATAGAAAAGCAAAAAAGTGAATCAGCTACATCTTTTCATACATATTGTTTTATTCTATGCTTTAGAGATAATATACTACTAGATTTATAAGGCTGAATTTTCTTAATATTAGTTAGGGAAAGAGTTATTCCGTCGCTTTATTTGAGTCACATAAAAAACTAAGATAAGAGCTTCAAAAAAAAATCTCATTGAAGATATCAAAACGATATCATATTAAATCTACTTTAGATGAGGCTCTATGTCAAGTTTTAAGTTAAAAATATTGCTTGTTGGGACCGCTAACGTCGGTAAGAAAGAATTAGTACAGAGATTCATAAAGAATCGCTTTGCCGCGAATTATCGACTTACGGTGGGGGTGGATATTCTTACTAAGGACGTAGAATTCCGACCAAGCGAAATTGCAACACTTTCTATCTGGGACATCGGTGGACAGCAGAGATTCGAATTTATTCGATCAACCTTCTATAAAGGTGCCGCAGGAGTTTTATTGGTGTTTGATTTGACACGCGAACATACTTATACTGAAGTAAAGAAATGGTTAAATGAAATAAAACAAGTTTCTGGGGAAAATATTCCTTTCGTATTGATTGGGAATAAAGTGGATTTGATACAACATGTTGGGACGGTGATAGATAGGAAAGAGGCAGAAGCATTTGCGAAGAAACAAGGAAGTATTTACATTGAAACATCTACTAGGACTGGGGAATATGTCGATGAAGCTTTTTCAGAATTAACAAGAAGAATTATCGATTCAAGAACTTCTGATTAATTTAAGATTCTATTATAAATGCTTATAATCAAAAATCAAAAAAATTAATAGTTCATATTAATTTATGAATACATACATAAAGATTAAATGATTTACCATGTCTGAAGAACCTCAGCTCCCCCCATTTCCTGATTTGGGCGATATTCTCGATCGTAAAAAGCGAATGGTTGAAAAAATCACATCTGTGATCAAATGTAAAGAATGTAAGGCTAAATATGAACGACCTTTTAAAGTTGGAGATTATACCTTTAAAGCCTTATCCGATGAAACGTGTGAAAAATGCAATCAAAGTCAAAATTTAATGATTGAGGAAATCTACTCTGAATGGATTGATCCGAAAAAACAATAAACATTATATTTCACTTGATTGTAGAATATAATATTGAAATCATTCATTTAGCAATATTTTTATGAGTCTCGTATTTATTCTGGATTTTACTGAATTTATAATTATTAATCTATTCAATTTGACTATTTTTATGCTCTTTCTTTCTCGCGTAAAAAAGCCGAAGATCTCAAGGAAGTTAGGTTTGTTTAATTTAGCACTTGGAATTCCTATATTCATCATTGGTATAATGAATCTAGTATTATTGCGAGAATGGTGGTACTGGATATTTCCCTTTTTATTAACCATATTTATCATATTTACGTTTGTTGTCGATTATATCTTAAAGATTCAATTTCGAAACCCGCGAAAATTATCAATCCTTATTCCGTTTCTAATACTGTTTTATGTTAGCATAATTTTAATGTGGGGGCTCACATGGATTCTTGGTGCAATCTA
>SDNW01000173.1 GCA_004524725.1 Promethearchaeota archaeon | reverse complement strand
GGACCGATCCAATAATAGAATGCAACCCAATAGGGATATGTGAGACCAAGGAATAGGATAGCATAAAATAAGGCAAATAAAAATCCAAAAAGCACGTCAGTAGGATAATGTACTCCCAAAATTATACGGCAACCCGCCATAATAATATCTAACGCAACAAAAATGGATAAAATGATCCAACTATCAAAATACCAGGCAAAAATAATACCAAAAAATAATAAAAAAGTCACATGACCACTCGGAAATGACTTATGTTCTGAGTCAGACATGAGATAAGGGATTCTTATATAATCATCATGTTTTTGAACACCCTCGTCCTTAAGGGCGATGAATGGGCGATTTCTCTTTATAATCTTATAACGTATAAGTATATGAATAAGAATTGATTGTTCAAATCCACTAGTAAAGATTACTAATAAATAATAGTCCTTTGTTATATAACCATATAGCCACCATACCAACCAGATTCCCACCCAAAAATATAAACTTCCAAAAAGGGAATAATACTTAGCAAAAGCCTTCGTCCGTTTACTAAAATCGCTATTATATAAATTTAGGAAGGTTTTATTGTCCCAAGCCTCTAGTTTTTCAAGATATTCAGATATGGCTGACATAAAATCGTGATGCGTATAGATTTGCAATAAGTGTAATTTGAACTATTAAAGTGTTATCCTATTAATCCTAATCTTGATATTTTTAATCATCTAAATAAGATTTAAATAATTGTCTGATCTACATAGCAATTGTTGGACCTATATAGATTTAAATATAATCGAATATATGGTTTACATAATCCTAAAATTATGATTTTACAGGTGTGAGAATTATTGTATAATGGGTTTTCAGAAGAAAGTTTACGTAAAATTGCTCAACAAAAAGTTAACTTCCGCTATTCTGTGAAAATTCATCTGGTTATCTTTATCATTGTTTCGATTCTACTTTTAATAATCAACTTAATCTTTACTCCTTTGATTTTATGGATAATCTATCCCTTCTTCGGATGGTTAATTGGGGTTTCGATTCATTTTGTCGGGTATATCCTCTATGCAAGAGGCGTCTATCCTATGGCAAAGAGAGGGGTTATATTTCATTTAGATGCGTATGTATTTACATTATTTTTTCTCACTTTAATCAATCTCTTTACGCTTCCATTATTCCTCTGGGTGCTTTATCCAATTATCTTCTGGGGAATTGCATTAATCTTCCATATTGCTATTTATCTAATCTATTTTTCTTCGGCTAAAATTGATGGGCAAGGTAAATTGGAATCAAAGAAATCTCGAGCAGTTGATAGAGAATTAGAAAAAATGAAAAAAAAGTATAAATCTTAATATTGAGTTGGTGGTATCAATAAAGTGTGGTTAGGGAAATTTTTAGACTTAGAGGAGGATATTAAAGAGCTGCGATCAAAAATCGAAAAGCAAATTTTTACAAATATTAAAAAAAATAAATTAACTCCCCTCGAATTCACCATCGTTGAATCTATTTTTAACAACCAGCATATATCGGGCTATGATTTAATTCGTATCCTTAATGATCACTTTGCGGGAACTTGGGAAGCTCAATCAGGGACTATATATCCGATTTTATCCAACTTAAAACGAGATGGATTCTTAAAAATCACAAAAGTGAAAAGTCCTGTTGGACCAATCAAAAAAGTGTATTCTCTTACAGAAGCGGGTGAAGAACTGCTTAAAATAAAAGTAAATAAAAATTTCCTTGACCAATTAACTTTCGTTGAGAACTTTTTAACAGAACTTTCCGCGGTATATATCCATTCGCTCCCAGAAGATCAAAAAGAAAAGAGTATTATTGCTGTCCAAAAAATATTAAAAAATACTATTGATAATGTAATTGATACTCTTCCTTCCGCAGTAGAATTTAAAGTAAAGTGTAAAAAATGCGGCTCGGAAATAGGACGATTGGAGGCTAAGTTCTGTGAAAGTTGTGGTGAACCTTTATATTCTTAGAGTTTTTTAAAAAAATCTCAATAAAAAGAATATTAAATTAAAATAAATAAGCTATTTTTTATTTTGAGTTTATTCAACCCCAAAATCATATTTTTCAAATACCTTGAGTAAAGATTCTGCTGCTAAACCTTTCATGATCTCACTTATCGGAGCTAATACTTCATCCTTTTCAGTGGTTCGATTTTGGCTAATTCTTGCCTCTATTACTTCAAAAGCACTTTGAGCCCATGAATATTTATCGTTGAACGTAAACCATATATCCCTATAGGCGCCTTCTTGACCACCATCTCCCGCCAAAGGTTTTTCCTCAATAGGTGTGTCTGGATCTTGTAGGTAGCACCAATCTAAGACAACCCATTCTAATTTACGCTCAGATTCTGCCCTATCTGCCAAATAAATACAGTAGGCATGCCCACCAAGTTCAGACTCTGATGGGGCAAATATTGGATCTGCTACCACTTGAGCAGCACATACTTTCACTCTCCAAGATGGGATTCCTGCATTAATCAACAAGCTGGCTATGAGAATGCCCCCGTCCTCACAGTCACCAACTTGGGATTGGATTGCTTCAAATGGAAACTGCCAAAATTCAGGACAATCTTCTGTTTCGTCATCGTGAGTATATTTAAGTAAACTACATACAAATTTTTGTATTGCCCATGCAGTATTGTTTGGTGTGTCTTGTCGTAATTGTGCTTGATTAATCACATGCCAAAGAATTGCATCATTATCTTTGATGAATGCTTTAACATCGGCATCAATTTGTTTTTTATATGATTCTCCCCGTAATGCTCTCCCTGTATAGATGATCGGTGCCATTTCCCATTTCTTATTCCAATAATCTGGACCAAATTCTCCATAATCCTTTTCGAATTTATCGAATGGTTTATAATCTGGAATAATTGGAATATCTGAACCGTAATCTCCTTCTGGAGTCGGTTCTTCTGTAGGTTTTTTCTTTCCCTCTTCATCTTTAGAAGGTAATTCTGCAATATTTTTAGCACTTTTAATCCATTCCTCTACCATTTTAAGAGTAGGAATCTTTACTAAGACTTTAGGATGGTCTTGTTTCAACTTTTTTAACTTTTCAAGGGAATTCTTGGCATTTCGATAAGCCAATTCCTTTAATGAATCAATTCCAATCAAGTTAAGCGCGTTTGCAATTTCAGGGGTAATACTTTCCACTCTCATTAAATCCGCGTGTTCTTGCCAACCATCTAGCATTTTTACTGAGACTCCAACTGATCGTGCTAACTGTTTAATCTGATAGTAGGATAAAGCTAATAAATCCTCCATTTCTCTAATCCCCGCATCAGCTAATAGTTTTGCATGTTTTTCTTCTAAACCTATGATATCTGTTAATT
>SDNW01000172.1 GCA_004524725.1 Promethearchaeota archaeon | reverse complement strand
TATGGAGCAAATTGATGAGTATAAGGAATAACTTAGAAAAAAATACACATCCAATAATAAATAAACAGATCATGAAAAAAATAGATGCGGGTAAATAAAATAATGCGCCAATCCAATTTTTTAATCTTGGTATAAAAGCCACAGCATATGTCATGACAGTTAAACCTCCTAACCAGAAAATTGGAATGTAGATCAAAAGAAATTTAAGATTGATACGGCCAATCGCACTACTTGTTATGAAATCTATAGTTAGATCAGGTTTATCGTCCTCTTGCTGTTCATCTGTCATTTTTTAATCATCTTTTTTTTATTCTTTTCTAAATCTTCTGGGTTTAGCTTTAAGTAGTCCATTACTTTCTTAGGAAAAATCTTACGGATAGGGATTCCAAAATAGTAATTATCCCCTTTAAGTTGATGATATTTCCCTGCGGTTGCAAATGGTAGTAAGTATGCATTATCTTTCGAAACACTTCCTGGTCCAAACCCGTTCATTCCGCCACAAGTCACATTATTTCCTAATTTAACCTTAAAGTATGAAATGTTTCCAAATATACCCTCCACCACATGAGAAGTGATTATTGTGTTTACTCCTATATAAGAGTTCTCACCGATTTCCACAAATTTATCTGCACCTACTTCTTCTTCAATTGTTGTTCCCCTCCCAATCTTATTGGTCCCAACGAAATTATATAACCATTTTAATAACCATGGAAATAAACCCTTATTAAAAACGTATTTTGGATATTTAATCATGAACGATCGTATATGATAATAATTAAGTGTTTTACTGGGAATATTGCGAGGGATTATTCCGTCCTTACTAGGGGATTTTCGTTCAGTGATAGCCCACATCCAGCGGGTGGTAAGGGCTATGAAAAATAAATGAATAAGATAACAAGCCAAGATAATTCCGGGCATAAAAAGTAGGGATAATAGTGAGCTCCAATTAGTAAAAACTGAGATAATATTTCCCACTTCTAAAAAGTTTGGTAAAAATGAAAACCAAATGTAAAACATAAAAATCGCACCCGGAAGGAGAAATGAAGTTAAATAGACTATAAAGAATAAGAAGAGATACCAATGGTACTGGAGATTTACTTCTTCCTTAATAACCCCGTTATCATCCACCAATAAGGGTTTATTTATTTGCGACGTCATTATTGTAGCATAGAGATATGTAATTTAAAAAATATTAGATTATAAATCATAAATCTTAACAAAGGGTTCTTTATAGTTAATTTTCATCCCGATTTCAGACCAATCGCTTTCTTTTTCTGTATTAAGGTAAATATCAATTGATTTTCCAGTTCGAATGCATTCCACCCATGGTCTTTATTAAATCCATGCGCGGTAAGAAAATTTTGCGAAAACTTATCTTTCGCATCCTCGATCATTTTTAAAAGAACTTGTTCTTTTTCTTCATAATTTCTCACTGGAGTTAATTCTCCTTGCAATGAAATGAAATAATACTTCTGTAAATCAGGTTCAAAATTCTCAATAGATACGCACACATGATTATTTTGTTCAATAATTTCCATTTTTTTTCCATAGTTTGTGAAATGAAAATATAGTTGATCATTCAGATAGATATATTGAAATGGGGAGATATAGGGATAATCTTTGTCAATGAAGGCAATTCTACATAAAGAATTTTTTTTAAGAGCATCTTTTATTTCATCCTTATTCATAACCGGTAATTTTACAACATTCAACTTTTTTCCCTCTTCTTATTGATATCATAATTTCTTTATACATGTTTATCATATCTTTTAGTATATAACTTTTCATAGGTTTTTCTAATTTGATCAATATCATGCATCTGTTTTTCGATAATTTCTTCTAAACCATCCTCATGAAATACATTTTGTTTGAACTTTTTTGCGGGAACGCCTAAATATATCCAACCTTCCTCAAGTTCTTGTCCGATGGTTGTCATTGAACTTGCGGCCAGTATAGCGTTTTTCCTTATTGTAGTTCCGGGCATCACTACGGAATGAGCTCCAATTTTTACATTATCTTCGATGATAGTTGTTCGAATAATTAATAAATTGCCTACAATGACCGAAGATTGAATGATACTGCCTTGACCACTTACCACCTCCTCCCCAAAATCGATAAATTCTGTATCGATCCATCCAGTGAATAAAGAGTTAGAGAACTTAGTTTTAACTCCAAACAATTTTAAACAAATATTATCAAGAAATGGGAGAGGAAACTTATGAGATAACCAAATAGGCCAGCGCTTAATCACATTCCGGATACACCAGTATTGATATTCTTTTCCTATTTTGTGATCAACTTTTCGTATAAAAACGCCTTCTTTTGGTTTATGAATAAGATTAATTATGATTAAAATGAGTTTTGCATTGAGGAGAGAAACAAAAACCAAGGTAAGATACATAATGAAGATAAGAAATGGTAAAAATGTAATGAAATGGATGATTTTCCAATCATAAAGTAGGTCCCAATACCACCAGAACTCTAATTGAATAGTAAATAGACTTATCCAGATAAGATATATATAGAAAAGTAGGTATCTTTTCTTTACCAATACTAAAGAAACAAATGGGCCTGCTGTTAAACTTGAAGGGGTGGAAATGATTTAATCTTCCTCATCTTTATGATTATTGTTGATTAAATGTTTTTTATCATGATCAATATTGATCTCATGAGATGTTTCATACTTGACTTGACGTTCCACATCTCTCCTTACAATCTTTTCTCGTCGTTCTTCAGCATATTTATTAGGTTTAAGTTTAATAGAAGGTATGCCAAAATAGATCCAGCCTTCCTCCAAAATTTGGTTAAAATTTGTACTTGAAAATGCACCAACCACGGTGTCTTTTTTAATTATGGTTCCTGGAGAGATATTAGAGACACCTCCAACTACCGCATAGTCATCGATGATAATGCGTTTAATAATAAGATATTGACCAACTATAATGGAACTCATAACTATCGCACCTTGGCCAACGGTAACCTTTCTGCCAAATTCAATAAAGTCTACATCAACCCACGCATCTTGAAGATGACTCGAAAAGTCTATATGGACACCAAACCAACGAAAACCCCATGTAACAATCCAAGGTAACGGTCCTTTATTCATAAACCAAAGGGCCAGCTTCTTAAGTTCCGTTCTCAGACGCCAAAACTCGAAATCCTGATTTCCCTCTTGAGCTTTAAATACTCCTTCTTTTGGTTTATGGATCATATTGATGATTACGAGAATGGCGCGTGTAAAAATTGCTAACCCAAATACAAAAACAAAGTAGAGTATAAATAACCATATAGGAATTAACATGGTAGTAATAAACCAATTGTTTATAAGTCTTGAAG
>SDNW01000060.1 GCA_004524725.1 Promethearchaeota archaeon | reverse complement strand
GCATATGAACAAACAACTTTTGAAATTATAGTTCCTTCTCCACATACTGGACAATAACGCTTATCTCTATTTCTATCATATACTGCCAAAAGACCGCATTTTTCACAAACTAAGATCACGGTTTTATCTGACTCATCTAATAGTCGTTCCTTTAGTAATAACGCTGAACCATGTCCAACCAAACAATCTCTTTCCATTTCTCCAAATCGTAAACCACCTTCTCGAGCACGGCCTTCAGTAGGCTGTCTTGTTAAAATTTGAACAGGACCCCTGGCTCGAGCGTGAAGTTTATCTGCCACCAAATGATAGAGTTTTTGGTAGTAAATTGGAGCACAATAAATCCCTGCCTCATATTTTTCACCTGTAATTCCATTATACATAACTTCTCTGCCATTGAATTCGAATCCCGCATCAACTAATTGCTCTTGTAATTTAGTTATATCTTTCCATTCAAAAGCAGTTGCATCACCTAATTTCCCAGTGTTACAAGCAATTTTTCCACTTATCCCCTCAAATAATTGACCAAGTGTCATTCTTGAAGGCATTGCGTGAGGATTAACAATAATATCTGGGATCACTCCTTTAGAAGTAAATGGCATATCTTCACCGGGTTGAATAAGCCCTAGAACTCCTTTCTGTCCATGACGAGATGAGAATTTATCGCCTAATTCTGGAATTCGTAGGTCTCTTACTTTAATCTTTACAAGTTTATTCCCATCAACGGTTTCAGATATTATTACTGTATCGACAATTCCCTTTTCATTATGCCGCATATTTTTAGAAGTTTCCCTTCTTGTAGGTTGCATCAATTCAAATTCTTCATAAGATTTGATAAATCTCGGAGGCGAAGTCCTTCCAATTAATACATCTCCTCCATTAACAGAAGTTTCCGGTTCTATTATGCCGTCTTCTTCCGATAATAGACGATAGGACTCAGCAGATTTGAATCCACGAACGCCTCTTTCTGGAATCTCGAATTTATCAACCTCTCCCCCTGGATATTTTCTCTCTTCTGCATCATAAGTTCTAAAGAAATGGCTTCTCGCTAAACCTCTTTCAATTGATGCCTTATTGATTATGATAGCATCTTCAATATTATACCCTTCATAACTCATCATAGCAATTATAAAATTTTGTCCCGCGGGGCGTTCGTTAATTCCAATAATTTCCATAGGACTGGTTTTAACTAAAGGTTTTTGAGGATAATGCAGTGTGTGTCCTCTCGTATCAAGTCTTAAATGCATATTTGCAGCAAATAAACCTAAAGCTTGCTTTACCATTCCTGCTTCATATGTATTCCTAGGAGACTGATTATGTTCTGGAAAGGGAATAATTGAAGCACAAATTCCTAAAATAGCTGCGGGAGAGATTTCTAAATGGGTATGCTCTTCAGTGATATCTTCCTCAAACATCGCAATGTATGCATTCTCCTCCTCTTCTGCGTCTAAATATTCAATTACGCCTTTTTGAATAAGATCTGACCAAATATACTTCTCTTGGGTAAGTTTCTCAATATCTTCCTTAGAAATAAGCGTTTTTTTATTTTTAATAACAAATAATGGTCTTGTAGCTCTTCCCGCATCACAATTAATTTGAATCTCTTTAGAATCATGATAATAACCTAGATTAACATGTTGACCGATCTCACCCTTTCTTCTTTTTTCTCTTAATTGGCGGATGAATGGATTGTATTTCTGATGAATACCCACTAATTTACCATTTAAGAAAACTTTTACTTTATCTCCTCGTATATTTTTCACTTCATTGATCGGAATGACTCCCAAATCAATTAATATATTCTCAATGATTCTCTCATCAGCACCTACAGATATTATCGATGCTAATCCTAGGTTTTTGACTAATCCACAATTAGGACCTTCTGGGGTTTCTGCGGGACAAATCTTTCCCCATTGAGTAGGATGTAAATCACGTGCCTCAAAGTGGGGCTGACTTCTACTTAGAGGAGAAATAACCCTTCTAAGATGACTTAATGTTCCCACATGATTCGTTCTATTTAACAATTGACTGACTCCTGCTTTTCCGCCAACCCAGTTACCTGTTGCTAAAGCGTGGCGAATTCTCTCAGTAATTACATCAGCTCTTACAGCAGTTTTAATGTTTGGAGCTCTACCTCTAACAGCGGTCCGTTCTAATTGGTATTTTATATCTTTTACAAGATTTAGAAATGCTACTCTAAAAAGTGAGGTGAAAAGTTCACCTGCAAGCTTTAACCTCTTATTGGCATAATGATCTTTATCATCTGGCTCTCTTAACCCTAAAGCTAATTCCATAACTTTCTGAGCCATTTGTCCTAAATAATAAGCCTTTTTTATTCTATCTTCTTCTGTATTCCCAATATGAGGTAATAAATATCGATCTAATACTTGTAATGCTCTTCGGATACGATAATCTTTCGTTTGCCCTATAGCAACACGTTTTCCTATATAATCTTGAGCATTTTGTTCTGATTTTTCAGGATCTTTTAAAACTTGTATTTCAGAAGCAACATCTATTACCGGTATCAATTCCTTTTGAATTTCCTCATTTTCTGAAATTGCTTCAAAAATCTCTCTATCAGAATGTAATCCTAAAGCTCTCATTAAAATTGCCAATGGTATTTTTCCAGGGACAGATGGAAATGAAACTCTTAGATTTCCATCCTTTTTTCTCTCAATTGTAACTGGTGCTCTGAATCCACTTCGAGTTGAGAAAACCTTTGCTTGATGAGTTGCACTTGAGCTTCGACTTGCTTCTTCTGCAAGAATCCTATTTGGGGCAAGATCTTCTTGTGTGACAAGTACGCGTTCTGTGCCATTAATAATAAAATATCCGCCAGGATCAAGAGGATCCTCTCCTCTATTAATTAGATCTTGCTCTGTGAGAGATTCTAAAGGACATCGACAACTTTTCAACATAATAGGTATCTTTCCGATATAGATATCTAATGTTTCCTCAGCTTCTTCCCTCTGGGTTCTTTCATCAATAGTAATTGGAGTCATTTCTAAAGTAATATCTGCTGCATAACTCAACTCTCTGATGCGCGCTTCAATTGGAGTAATCTCCATCGTAGCGCCATCTGCCTCTCTTACTTTCGGTACACCAACGTTAATCTTCCCAAATTTAATTTTAAAACCTGGAATATCGGGAATAACTTCTCCCGACTCATCAACAATTTCTTGCATTTCATATTCAATGAAGTTATTATATGAATCCAAATGTTGGCGAACTAAGCCTTTTTCATCAAAAAGACTTTTGAGAACAACCCACTTATCGTTGTTTGATAAATTTTCAGAAATCAATATAGTTTATCCTTATAATTATTTACTTTTAATTAAAAATTGTTAGACTTTTTCTTTCTTAACATATCGGTAATAATCTACTGACTTTACCGTTGTATGAGAATCTCGAACTATCTTTATAATGTCTCCCTCTTTTGCTCCAATCGCTATGGCAACTGGATCTTTTTCAAACATTTGAGGTAAATCGTTTGTGGTTATTTTAAATTTTTCAAGTAATTGCTGTGATTGTTCCTTTGTCAAGAGATAGTGCTTAGGAACTAATTCATGGAGCAAAACATCGATCTTTCTTTTTTTAGCCAAAAAAAATCATCTATTCTCACAAATTATTATTAAATAAGTGTTCTATTTCTAAAAAATTTTACTATTTTTTCTACAGTTCTCAGAACCTTCTATCTTGCTCATAAACATTTAGCCTTGAAGGTAATTAAAGACCCAGTATCCACTTCTTTTGCATATTATCTCTATATTTTGCTTAGTAAAAGCTTCTATTAAGTAATTATAAACATATTCTGCACCCATCTTCCTTCTTATGACGAACTGAAATGATCCGTCTTTTTTCAAGTAGATAGGTAATTCTTCGAAAAGTCGCAAAAATTGCTTTCTCCCTAATCTCAATGGAGGGTTCATATAAATTGCGTCAAACTGAACGTCTTTAGAATTGAATGGCTCAAAATATTTCCCATACAATACTTGAATTCTATCTTTTTCTAGAGGTAAATTAATTTGGATATTTTGTTTAGTGCACCATAAAGCTCTCCTATTAATATCGGTTAAATAAACCATACTTTCAGGAGATTCATATGCTATTACTATTCCAATCGCTCCATATCCACATCCTAAATCAAGAAAATAACTTGCATTTTTAGCAATAATCATATTTTCTATTAAAACTCTTGTTCCTAAATCTAATTTCTTATATGAAAACATCCCAGTTGCAGTTTTAAAAAGATATAAATGTTTCCTTAAGCTGACAGAAACGGTATAAAACTTTAATTCTGAATTAGAAAATTCATTAAAATAATGTTCATCTTTTTGATCCATATTTTTAGGTTATTCTATCTTATTTTTGCTTTTTATTTCTGTCCATCTAGGATATGTACCTCTCTCCATGAATACCTTATTTGAAGTTGCGACAATACCTGCTTTAGCTTTATAAATCTTCATCGCATGCATTTTTGCTATACTAAAACCAATGAGTTCTTTTTTTAGAGTCATTAGTGCAATATTAGAATCTGGTTTTATTCTTGCATCTATTAAACAGACCCCAGCAGCAGCTAAGTCTGCACCATGACATATAGCATCTACCGCAGTATCTCTAATATAAATTTTAGGGATGTGAGCGACCATATTTTCCATAGGCATTACTACTTTTCTTAGATATGATTCATCCCCTTCTTCTGTATATATTCTAAATGCATCCTTCACATTTTGGAGTGTAACTAAACTATTATCTTCTTTAAATTTCCCAACTCTAGTTCTTCGTAACTCTAGCATATGTGCTCCTGAACATAAAGCCTCACCAATATCAAAACACAATTTTCGTATATAAGTTCCCGCCTCACATCCTACACGAAATAAGACATGATTGTTGTCTACTTCAAGTAGTCGATTATAATATATTTCGCGAATTCGTAATTTTCTAACTACAGATGACTTTATAGGCGGTGTTTGATATATTTTACCAGTAAATACTTGAAATACTTTTTCTAATTTTCTTGTGCTTTCAAGAGTATGTAGATACATAACTCCAACATATTCTTTCCCTGCCGTTAATAAAGCTGATAAAACTCTTGTCGCTTTTCCCAAAGCGCATGGTAACACACCGGTCACCTTTGGATCCAAAGTCCCACCGTGCCCCGCTAAAGAAATTTTAAGAATTTTCCTTATCCATGAAACAACTTCATGACTGGTCGGTCCACTTGGCTTATCAAGATTTATTACTCCATATTGCAATAAGGAATCAATATCTCTCTTTTCTGGTTCTATTCCATAATCTGGATCGGTGGAATCTTGTGATTTCACCAATAACTGTTCTGGTTCATCAGATGGTAATTTATCTATAGACTCCATTTTGGAATGTGAATATATATGAATTAATTAATATACAAATTGTTTGGTTATTGTGATATCAGATGCTTTTTTTTATTGATTTAGATGATCCTTCTAACGATTTTATTTTAATTAGATTTATGGTTTCAAAATAGAAAAAATTATCTTTTAAATTCTCCCAACTAATAGATGATTTATTATTAATTTTGATAAATTAGGTTTCAAGTAAAATTATATTCATATTCAGCGAACTTAGTTCTCCCATTTATTGAGTTTAAGATTAATAAATATAAACGGGCCATGTGGGATTTTCGCATCCTGGGTAAATCCCAGATTTGTATTGAACCCACGACCTTCAGGTTAAAAGCCTGCTGCGCTACCTGCCTGCGCTAATGGCCCAGAAAATAACCCTTGAATACGATTATAGTTCAAGAGTAGTAAATTAGTGAACCTATAATTTGAAAATGGGTAATTTAACTTAAAGTTTTTCTTTTATAGTAAGTCTTACCTTTATCAAAATCATATCGAAAATATGAGTTTTGATTATTTCCGACTTTTTTTTTCTTGATTTGAAGGGATTAATTCTCTTGATAGAACCTTTTATTTTATTCAAAGAACTAAAAGCGATAATTCTATCAAATGATTATGTTATTGATTTAATAAATCAACAAATTTATTTGCAAATGATTTAATTTGTTCCCAATCCCGGAAGTCATGCAATTTTCCATCTGGATTCTCAATTCCTTCCTCTTTTTGCATAATACCTATAACAATTTTTTTGGTCATACCGTTTATAGCTGAACCTTCTCTTAAATCGTAAGCACCACCAAAAGCGTCAACTAAAGAAGGCTTTAATCCAATATCTTCTAGCTTTGCTGTAATATATTTTTCTATTGCACCATTGATATTTGATTTTTTTGCTGCCTCTCCACAACAAACATAAACTCCCATCTTATTTTGGATTTTTATTAATTCCGATTTTCTTTTTTTTAAAAATTTTTTAGCGGCTTTAGTCCATCTATTTATTTTAATCCCTGAACCTAAGATAACACCATCATACTTATCTAAGCGAGGAATATTTTTTAAATCAATATCACTTAAATTGTAGCTTTCGGCTTTAAACCCTTTTTCTAGAATAATCTTCTCTATTTCGCCTGAAATTTCTTTGGTTGTTCCATATCTTGTTCCATATAATATTAAAACTTTAGTCAATACACTGATCATCTCTTCTTTTTCTATATTTTATTTATTTTTCTTAAATTTTTTGTAATATATAAATAAATTGCAGTCCAGAAATCTAAGAGTTTATCCTTAAATTTAAAAATTTGAGGAGTTAATTTTTTTATGTAAAAAATAGATCGTCTTATTTGAAATGATCATAGCCATTATCTTCAATTACCACTCTTTTATTATCCTTTAAAAAGTAGATTTTCTCTTCAGGGATCACCTTTCCAACCTTGATTAAGAAACCACTTTTAGATTTAACCAAATCAATAGCTTTTTTATAATTTTTAAAAGGAATCGTAAATAAATGAATAAACTCTTCTCCTCCATTCAAAATTAACTTTTCTAAAGAAATTTTAAATTCATTAGAATATTCGATTGCTTCTTGATCAATTAAATCTTCGTTGAATTCAATTTCAAATCCCATATCCTTATTTGATAGCATAAGATCTCTTAGAGATTTTATCAAACCATCAGATGAATCAATACTAGTACTTGCTAACTTCTTATCTGATAATAAATAACCTTCATTTCCTATCAAACTTGGTTCTAAAACACTATTTATTGATCGTTTATAACGTGGATAAGATCTTAAATCTCCTTTTCTATTAAGAAGGATATCAAAACCAACACTTGTTAAACCAAATTTGCTATTAATTAACAGAATATCTCCCGTTTTAAGACCTTCTCGATAAATAATATATTCAGGATTCTTAAACCCAAAAACTGTAGGGTTTATTATTAATTCTTTTGTTCTATTCAAATCTCCCCCAAGATATTTTAGATCCCACTTTTTCGAATAGTTAATTATGCCCTTTATTAAATCTTCAAACTGGTTTATATATAGATCCAAAGGTAATCCTAGTGAAATTATTATACCTTTTGGCCTTACTCCTTTAACTATTAAATCGCTGATATTCATTATTACTGACTTACGTCCCATTTGAAAATGACTCATTTCGGCTGGAGCATCAGTAGTAGAAACAAACATATCAGAATTGAAAATAACGGATTTGCGAGTTTCTTGAGGCTCAAAAAAAAACGCATCGTCTCTTATTAATTTCTCCCCCGTTTCTTTAAATACTAAGTCTTCGATGATTTTGATTAATTGAACCTCTCCCATATCAGTAATATTATTATGATAAGTCATTGGGAAAATTTTATAATTTTTTAAAATTTATATTAATAAGATTAATTTTTTGCCTCTGTGGCTTAGTGGTATAGCGATTGATTCGTAATCAATTGATCGAGTATGTCAGTCGGTCAGAAGATTCGGTCGGGGGTTCAATTCCCCCCAGGGGCTCTAATTATACTTCTTCAGTGATAAAATACTTTTTTATCATTAATAATGCGAGCATTTTAAACGCATCATTAATATTCTCGCCTGTTTTTGCTGATGTTTCGATATAAGATAAACCTAAATTATCTGCGATGGTGTTACCTTCTTGAGATTTTACCGCTCGATCTTCTTTTAAATCAATTTTATTTCCAACCAAAATAAGCGATATATTAGGGGATACCTTTTTAATTTCATTATGCCAATTTTTGATGTTTTCAAAAGATTTACGATTTGTTACATCATAAACCAAAATTCCCGCTTCTGCATTTGCTAAGTAAGACTTTCTTACTCGTTGAAATTGACTCTGACCTGCTAAGTCCCAAATAACGAATCTAACGGCACTCTCTAATTCTTTAAAATTACATTCTTTTTTCATTATTGAAGTACCAATCGTAGATTTGTAGTCTTTTGCAAATGTATTTTCAACAAATCGATGGACTAGAGAGGTTTTACCAACAGCGCCATCTCCTCCTAATATCAACTTGAACGCGTACTCACCAGATTGAACTTTTACTTTTTGTAATTTTTCAATTTTTCTCTCGATATTCTCTGCGTTACTATCAGAAATGAGTTTAGGAATTACCGGACTGACTGTTCTTCCATCAAAAATACGCGCAATTTTTTCTGCTGTTAAATAAGCATAGGGGAATACTGGATCTACTCCCGCAATTGCTTTTAGGATTGTGACAAATACGGCTTCGGGACCAGCTTCACAAAAAATAAAACGATATTCCTCTGTATCAAAGGTTCCCGTGCCAAAAGAGCCTGAACTAAATTCTTTTGTGATTCTAGTCAATACTGGTTCTACTAAAGCACTTACTCCTCCTACTATCTCTTCATCCACGCTTTCTTCAGCATTCTTGCTTAAAGCATCTATAACGAGTCCTTCTCGATTTACAATAAGAGCAGTAACTAAATTTTCACCGATACTTTGTTTGTACCATTGGAGGAGGGCTTGTAATTTTTTAGTATCAATAGACAACTATCCACAACCGCCAGTTATTATTAATATTTTTATATTAACTATATAAATGCATTAAAATTGTTATGATAAAAATATTTTTAGATTCAAAACTTTCCAACTCTTTAACAAAATAAGATTTTTAAAATTTCGGTTCCTTAATAGCTTAAACTAAAACATAAATATAAAGAGATTTTATTCTTAAAAATTTCTAACTTCAGAAATTCGCAGGAGTCGCCAAGCCTGGTCAACGGTGCTAGACCGAGGCTCTAGTCTCATAGGAGTTCGAGGGTTCGAATCCCTCCTCCTGCATTCTTATATTTTATTTATAACGAAATATTTATTACAATCTAATAAATATCAATTTTATATTTAGAAGAAATCTGATAACTTTTGTTGTTTAATTTTAGGATTATTCGTTAAACTTTCAACATACTGCTCAATTAATTCCATTCGCTGAACTGTATACGCATCCAACTTGAAATTTTTACATAAACTGATAGCGCGTGGAATATATTTCTCGATTCCACCTCGATTGACTGTTAAGATGATATTACCGCCACATTTTGGACAATTTCCCGCATTCGAAATTGGAGGACGTCGATATTTTTGATTGCACTTCACACATCTAAATTCTTGAATAGCAAATTTTCTAAGATTACCAAGGATATCTGGGTTAAAATGAGTGGATAATATTTTCTCTGCAACATTTCGCTCGTCCACAGCTTTAATAATTCTTGCTAAATGGAGTTGAGCATCAATTTTATCATCCATATTCTCATAGGTTTTATAGGATGTAGTTATAGGGCCTTCATTTATATCAGACGTGGGAATATTAAATCCAATATCTTCATACATCTTTCCTTTTTTAAGATGATTATCTACCAAATCCATCATGGTCTCAATTTTCGCTGGATCGCAAAAATTTTGCGTCTCCTCATAAAATTCTTTAGGATATTGGAAAAGAGTATCGATATTATGTGCTTCGGTGTCAATTTCATTTGGATCTAGTTTAGTGGAAATAACTAAAGTGGCATCCATTCTACCACCTATTTTACTAGGTAAATAAAATCTTGAGAAATTTAAAAGAGGATCCAAAAGCATCATTATTCCATCTTCATCACCGTCGCATTGGTGAGTAATTATATTATCATTCACTAAAATTGTATGATATTTATCAGCATTCAAAGAATAAACAAACTCCTCTTTTGATGGAATTATTTCTATATTTCTTATACCAAGTAGTCTATGTTCTTGATAAGTCTGTTCAGGTCTCAAATTTTTAATTTTAATAATATTTTCAAGTGTTTTTGCTTTTCTATTTGAAGTAAATCCTATTTCTTTTTGAAATTTAATAACATTTACTCCTCTTATTCTTAGCTTATATTCAATATTATTATCTCTTTCATATTCAGATATTCCACTAAAAATATTAAAATTCAAAAGTAATAAATCAACATCTCTGATTAGATCATAGCTAAATGAGCTACAATTTACGGTTTTCCGACAAATATCAAGGCCACCATCACCACTAAAATAAGCAGCCAAAAGATATTTAAGTTTATATTTTGGTAATTTAAATAAAAAGGTTGGTATATGTTTCAATCGAGCTTTGTTATTAAATTGTAAAATGTCTTTAAAAAAATGGTATAGGACCCTATTTGAAATTGTAATTCTATTTTCATTAATATATGGTCTAAATCCGATCCCAAATGACTCATTAATCGAATTCAACATATCTTCTCTGAGATCTCTTTCACTTACTGCTAAATCGACTTGATATCCATCAGGAATTTTTCTATAAAAGCCTTCTGCGATGTAGTATCCGAAAATCTTCATTAGAGATTCATCTATATGGATAAATCTATTTATAGTTGTATGATCTCTTTTAAACCCAAGTTTACAATCTGGTATATTATTAATTGTTAAATCGTTTATTTCCAACAATTTAATTAATATATTAAAAGGAATGGAATCTCTCGTATTATAATAGTTATTAAGCGTTTTTTTGTTTATATTTAGTTTTTCGGCAGTAACTTTCAGGCCGAATTTATAAACTAAACCTTTGGTAAAATCTCTAATTCCTCTAATCATTAAATTATGCCAAAGATTCTTAAACTTATCTTTATAAAACTCCTTTATCAGATCAAATTTATCTATATTTTTTTCTTCAAAATCTAAAGATGGGAGCAGAAATTTATCTGCTTTTGAAACTTCTAATGCTTTTTTCTCAATAATCTCTCCTTTTGAAAATACTAGGATTGGATGATTTAATGTTGTTTTAAACTTTCGACCAGTTATTAACTTAAATTCAATTAATCTACTAGATAATGGTATTTTAACAACATTTTTTATATTTGTAGGTATAATTTTTCCAGAAATCTTATCATATGAATAGATTTTAATGTTCTCATTTGAGTTTTCTTTAACATAAGCCATTTTATCGAAAAATTCGTCTTTGAAGTATTTTTCATAAAGTTTCTTAAGACTCATTTTTCGAATTTCACCATTTAAATCGATTAATACAGTAGTATCACCTGGAAAACAATTTCTACGTTTTGCTGCGTGCCAAAAAGGGTGAGCATAAATAGATCTTACAGGAGAAAAACCAATAATCCTACCAATGATTCCTGCACTGGTATGAGGTGCTAATCCTACTGCTAAATGACCTAAAAGATCTTGTCTATTGGAAATATTATAAAAGCTTTCCATTTCATATATTTTTTCAAGTTCATCATCAATAAAATTTGCTACTTTCATGAAATATTCAGCACAATCATCAGAAAGTATAATATCTTGAACTTTTAATTCACATATCTGTTCATCGTTTTTTAAATCATTACCTTTATAATCTTTTGTATACCCTAGATGCCTTAATGTATCGATCTGCGTTCCTATTTCCTTAGGTTTAAAATGGGTCAATGGAATATCCGTTGCATCATATCTAATTTCTGCTGTTTTATAGACTAAAAGTTCATTTTTGGCTCTTAAAAGTCCCTTTTCGATTGGTTCAGGTATTTTAAATTGGTTTGTCAATCCAATGATTCCTTTGAATTTATTTGGTAGACTCATTCCTAAGCTTTTTAATGTCTTATTAATGTGCGTTTTTAAATTAAATAATGCCTCTGATGAATATCTTAGGGGCTCTCCACATTGAGGACACTTTTCTTCATTCTTAGGAAAATTTTTTTTACATTTTTCACAAACTTTTTGTAAAATAGTATGCGTCCCACAACTAGAACAAATATTAAAAATTGAAATAGTTTTACACTTGGGGCAAAGCTTTCGGCAGACATCAATTTTGATTTTCCCTAATTCCATAGCTTTTTCAACCAATCTTGAACTCCCAACTTTATCACTTAGAGGGAAGAGAGAATGAATTCCCTTCATGCTTTTTCTCTCTGACTTTTCTGGTCTTCCCATTCGAGTACCCATGAAATAGGGATATTTGCTTTTCATGATAATTGATGAATAGTGATAAAAATACTCAAATGGGTTAAGACTTTCTTTAGGTTTCTCTTTGTTATTGTTATTGAGATTAAAGATAAAAATAAGGGTATAATTAATTTCCTTATTAAATAGGATTTTACCCTCTTTTATCTTATGGGGAATGAAGGCTTTCTCGAGCAAAAATTTGATGTCTTTCTCGTTAGTAAGTGAAATTTTACTTTCAGACTTTTGATAAGATTTGATCAAAGAATTTCTTAAATAATCTAATTCTTCAATTTCGAATTTATCCCAAAAGAAGGTATACTTCGGATGTAATGGAATATTATATTTTAAGGATAGTTCTATTGCTTGTTGAGGCTTAGGAATTTTGGTAAATGGATGTTCAATGAAATATTTTACTTCGGGATCATTATTTTTAATATTATTAGCGTTTTCTTGTAAATCTAAAACCCACCATTCTTCCACATAACCAGAAGGGATTAATTTGTGATTATTTTCAGCAAATTCACCATATCCAAATAAAATATCCCCAAGGAATAGGATTTCTTTTATATTAGGAAAGATTCTTTTTGCAATAGTTCTATTCTTTACTTTTATAACATTCCCATTTTTTAACTTTACTAAAGGGGGCTCAATTGAGTCTACAGGGCAGACGCTTGTACTTTTTCCAGGTCTTTCAATTCTTAATTGAGTGCCTATTGCTATAAAATCATCTAAAATGGCCATTGTCGCGGGATGGATACCTGTAGCAGCCAAACCAGTGTTTCTAGACCGTCCATAACGAATTCGGTGCCCACCAATTCTAGAAGGATGACTAAAAACTGGCCTACCCGCTATTATATCTGAAATATACTTTGAATTCGGAGTTATTGTCTTATCTTGCTCTTTTTCTTGTTTCTTTTTGTCTTCATTTTCTTGCTCTTTTTGTCCAATCTTTTTTAATTCAGCAAGCCACTCCCATCCATCCAATTTCATCGTTTTAGCAATTTTTAGAAGTTTTGGAGATTTTGATATAATCCCATCATTTAAAACTAAGCACGCGCCTCCACGGATTTTATTGGTTTCAATTCGAGGTAAATTTCTAAATGCGGATACTTCTTCGTCTTCTGTTGAATCTCCATTTATTTCAACAGGTAGATTTTCAACCGTAAATCTGATCTCAGCATTTGAGGAAGGATATTGCAAATGAACCCGTCTATCATACATTTTGACTTCTTCAAGATATCTACCTATTTCAGCCTCTGTTGCTTCGTATTTAGGAATCTTTGATTTTCTTCTTACGTAATCAGCAATTAAAACGCATAATCCTTCCGTGGTTCCTCCAGCGGCTCTGATAGGCCCCGCGAAGTAAAGTGATAAATATTTCCTATTTTGTTGATCAGTTCGTATCAAAATTTTTGATATGCCTTCTAATGGAGCGCTTACTACCCCCATAGTTTTAATAGCTAATCCAACTCTTATTGCTCTTTCCACTCGTTCATCCAAAGATTTTATTTGTCCAACTTTTTTATCTAAAATATCAGTTACTACCTGAAAGGCAATCTCATCATCGCTTTTACCGTCTCTTTTTAAATCACGGATTATTTGAGCAACACCTTCAGGTCCAACCAATTTTTCAACTCTTCCTGCTAAATCTTTTGCTTGGGGTGATTCAACAAACTTTTCGGGATCAATGCCCTTCTTTCGTGCAATCTCGGCTATTGCATAACATTTATCAACGTTTTGCTGTATTTCTGCAAAGTATTGTTCCAT
>SDNW01000171.1 GCA_004524725.1 Promethearchaeota archaeon | reverse complement strand
TTGTGGATTTCTACATAAACTTGAATAATTCCCAATAGGATTTAATAAAGAAAAAATTTTATAAAAATTAGTATAAAAATATGGATATAAAATATTTAATCTTTCACAGTTTCCAATAGTTCTTTTATTTCTGATTGGATAACTTCCGGCTTCTTCGCTTCGGCACCTTGGATGGCGTTACCTAACTCCAAGCGCTCCCTGTGTAAAGTATTCATAGCACAAAAAGGGACTTCTAATACTTTAGAATTATCTTCGGGATCGATTACTCCATAATGAACTAGACAGCGACATACGCGATCAAGGTCAAAATTGTATGCGTCCTGAAAATGCATAGCCGAAATCATCAAGTTCTTCGTGTGTAGAAAATTTGCTGCCGATGCAAGGTTTGGAGAGGCAACTAATCGAGCAAATCCTTGGAGTGTTTTACTAGTAAGGATTTTTTCAGGATTTTTAATATATCGAGTTGCTCCCGCAAAATAGTAAGCTTTCATCATCTGGCGATAACCGAGATCTGTCATATCATCTATAAACTTTCCTACTGTTGATGCGATGGCACCGAAATCTTCTAAATTGACACCTTTTAGAAATCCAGTTGGTTTTGGTATTTCTCTTTCTTGAACCATGTCATAAACTTTATTCGACCATCGAATTAAACCTTCTGCGTCGAAATATTTTTCAATCGGCTCCCACTCGTCTTTCTCATTCACTACAATGATGGTAGCAAACCCACAATCTTTATGGCTGGTCATCCCGAATTCGGGCATATCATCAAACCAAGCTAAAAGACGTGTCATTTTCGCAGTTGTCGCAATGGGATAGAACTTTTCAATTGCGTTATTTGTATGTTTATTAATTGCAACCTTAAGGTCAGAAGTGGTGTAGCGTAGATCCATCAATTCCTCGAAACTGATACGTCCGCAAAGTGATACTGGTTGGAAAACTACCCCAGAAACTACATCACTATTATCTTTTGCATAATCTAATATATTACCGACTTCCTTATCATTTACACCCTTAGCAATAACAGGTACTAACATCACACCAAAGAAACCTATTTTTCGGGCATTTTCGATAACTCTTTGTTTTAAAGGCCATAAATTGACTCCCCGTATCTTTTTCCAGACTTCTGGATTATCGGTAGCGTCAAATTGCAAATAGATTGCATCCATACCAGCATCCATACATTTCTTCATAAAATCGATTGATTTTGCATATCGAACACCATTGGTAGTGACCATTACTTCTGTAAAGCCGAGTTCCTTACCTTTTCGTATGATTTCTGGAAGATCATCTCGTACTGTTGGTTCTCCTCCTGAAATCTGAAGCATTACGGCTGCAACGGGTTTCATGGATCGAAAATGCTCCATTATCTGAACTAGCTGATCGAAGGTTGGTTCAACTACATAACCCTTCGCACTTGCATTTGCAAAGCAGATAGGGCATGTAAGATTACATCTGTTAGTTATATCTATTAAACAGATGTTCGGTGCACTTTTATGGTTGTCACATAATCCACAATCATAAGGACAACCATTTTTAATATCTTTAATTCCTGAAGAGACACTTATAGGTTTCGTGGAATTATTTATGGTTGATCCAATGTCATCCGTGAAAGTTTGACTCCATTTATATTCTTCGGGATCAATAGAAATTTTATCTTTAAATTCTCCATGTTCTTTACAATTTTTTCGCATCATGACGAAATTTGTGGCTGGGTCGACATAGATTTCGGCAGGTATCGTTTGGAGACATTCTGGACAAATACTTGTGGTACGTCTAATTATTTCTTCAGTCATATATATCAAAACACAAGTTTTTCATTTTGGTAAAATAATTATTTAATTAAAAGGTTAGTTAAGCTTTTAATTTAAGCTTTATAGTAGGTTTCATAATCGGATAAGTATTATAAATTTATTAAAAAACAGCCATATTTTTAATAGTGATTAGAAATACATGACTTTAAGTACCCGGAAGTGTTAATTAGATGCACGTAATTAGGTAATTAGATGATTTATGGAATATTTAATTCATTTAAAAATTATAAAAATTTTAAATTCTAATATGCAAATAAATAACATGTTATTACAAAATATAGAAGGATTGATTTAAGATGAATTTTTGGAAACGGCATGCCAATCCTATAAGTGGATGGTCTAGGATTTTTACAGCACCAATTATTTTTCTAATTATTTGGTTCCATTTATGGTTCCTATTAATTCCTCTCGTGATTTGGGTCATAATAAACCCAATTATCTTCCCTGAAGCAAAGAATTTCGACAGTTGGGCATCAAAATCGGTATTAGGTGAACGCTATTGGACAAAACATTTTAAATTTGACCTTAATCTTGGATTAAATATACTTTCCGGCACTTTTTTCGTTCCCTCTCTATTTTACACTTATTTTAATGATTTTTGGCCGGCTATTTTTTATACTACACTATCATTTTTATTTAAAATTTGGTTTTGCGATAGAATGGCTTATTTATATGAAAAACAAGAATCGGAGAAAATGATTAGAAATAATGACAAATGAACTCAATAGATATATTGCTTAAACAAATGCTTAAAAATTCATACACTATCTATTAAATATGATTCATCTTTTTTTTATTGATTTAGACCCTCTGAGCCAACTTTCGGGGATTCTCGGAACCATTGCGGTAGCGGTAGCTTTCTTTTATGGAATCTTAGTAATAATTAAAGCAGTGCAGCTAAAATATAAAGATCTCTATTATTTCTTTTTTGCTGTTATATTCACGATCTCTCCGTGGTATCCAAGTGGATTTGGATATATATATTGGCTAATTACCAATGATGTCATCCCATATCCCATATATGTATTACTAGGTACAATGGGAGTTCCTGTTGCTTTATTTTCATGGTTTCAAATTTATATCCCTGCATTACATCCAAGATTAAAAAAGCCATTATTAACCATCACAGCAATATTGTCAATAATTTACTATGTCTATGTATTCTTCTTTCTATTCTTTGCTCCAGGAGCTCCCGTCACGCATTTAATCGGGATTAAACAGAGTGCAATTGATATTGAATATAAAGGGTTTGCATTGATATTTCTAGCATTTTCTTTACTGGTAAGTACGATTACGGGCAATGAATTTGCATTAAATTCCTTGAAAAATGAAGAAAAATTAATTAAATGGAAGGGACGATTTCTAATCTTATCGTTTAATTTCTTTGCGATTGGGGCGATAGGAGATGGTTTTTTACCGTTAAATCCGATCACACTTATAATTTTCAGAGTCTTCATGGTACTATCGAGTACTTTTTATTACTTAGGATTCATTTTGCCAAAGTGGATGAGAAACCTATTAAAAATCAATTAATTTTTTTTGTTTTTTTTAATTTTCAATTAATC
>SDNW01000170.1 GCA_004524725.1 Promethearchaeota archaeon | reverse complement strand
TTTTGGCCAAAGGTGAAAAGGATCCCATTTTACTCTTTGAAGAAATTATCGATGATTTGAAGGGAATATGGACGGCGTCAGAAGAACTTCCTTTTCATGGGCCTTGGCACCATGGAATTGCCCCGGCAGTCGTTATTATGTCCCTTAAGAATAATGGATATGATTTTACTGAGAACGATGTAAAAGAAGCATTTATAAGAGGATTGAAGATCCCTGCGGGAGGTTGTGGATTTTGCGGTACTTGTGGAGCAGGATCGGGGCTTGGAATAGCAATAAGTATAGTTGAGCAATCCACTCCGTTTCACGACAAAGAACGCTCCAAAGCGTTCTCCGCAGTTATAAAAGCAAATGAACGAATAGGTAAGCTGGGAGGTCCCAGATGTTGTCGACTCAGTACCTATACCATGATCGACCAAGCGATTAAAATATTAGGAGATTATCAGTATCACTTACCCCATCAAAAATTAATTGGACGCTGCGATGTTCATTCACTTAATGCCCAGTGTCACGGTAAACGTTGTCCCTATTTTCCTAAGTGAAATAGATTTTCTGTTTCATTAATCCCACAATTTTTAATATGACTTAAATGAGATCAGAAATATAATTAGAAGGAAAATAAAAAAAATGGTTCATTACACGATAAATTTGATTATACAATTTTGGTCGAAACCAAAATGCGAAAAAATAGAATTGTTTACCTTCTATGCTTTCTATAACACTCTCGACAATAGACAGGTCGGCCTTCTTTAGGCTGAAATGGAACTTCGCACTCACTGCCGCAGTCGGCACAAGTAGCTTTGTGCATTGTTCTATTGCCATAACTTCTATTTGACATTCTTTCACCAATTTTTAATTTTATACTTGAACCATTACAATTTCTTGGTTCAAGTAACTAATATATATTTTAATTTGTATTAAACCTTGGTATTATGAAAAAAATGGTTCAAAATAATGTAAACCCAAATATTTTTCGCTTTTTGCTTAAGAGGGCTAAACTAAAATGCTTAAAGAAAAAAAAGTAAAAAATCTTAAATCTTTTATGGGATGGGAGTTTTTTCCTACTTGGGATAATAAATTTTTTATATTCCCGTAGGCAAAACTTTTTATTTTTTCTGAATTTTATGCCTAATTTTTAATAGAAAACAATAATTTTGCTGAGTTTAATTATTTAAGCTGATATCTTCACACAAGGATACATAGCTCATAGTAAAATTGAATTTGAAACAAACTCGTTCTTCCAACACACTTAACAAGATTGTGTGCAAGTTTCAGAAAAGAATAATCCGAAGAAGGATTTTTCATTGAATTATCGCTAAAAATCACGATCAAGATATAAGGGCTTATTCGTTCTTAAAAATCCATCTTAATTTACATTGGTTGGAACAGAAAAATCGCTTCGGAGGCTGTTGACAAACGTTAATAAGTCGATACTTCTTATTCCATGTATTTCTTACGATACGTTTACCACAGAATTCGCATTTTATTATTCCCTGTTGTTCCCTTTTTTGAGTTTCCTTTAGCATTTCCTTCGGTTGTTTGTTTTCAGTAATTAGTTCCATATTCCTCATTTATTTTTATACACTACCTAATTTATGTAATCATTCAAGGTTAATAGTCTTTGTATTTTTTTTCCCCCTAATACAGAAAAAATAAAAAAAATCTTTTACTTGGGAAAATTTATTCGGGGATCCACTCCTTTTCGCAATAATCCAATATGTTCTTGAGAAGAACTGTTCGATCTTCATCTTTTTTAACCAAGGACTTGAGTTCTTTTTCTAACTTAACTTCATATATACCCACTTTTTCCAGGAAATTAAAAGGATCTTTCCTACGGAGATCATAATTTAATTTGTAGATAAGGTTCTCATCTGTCAGATTTTTGAAATCGAGTTCTCCCCCCCTATATTTACCCATATTTCTATCATTGATTCCCTATTTTTTAAATATATTCAATTCATATTAGATTATGGTAAATTTAATCTTTTAGTTGAAATACGATTTTCATTTTAGAAGATGAAAAAACTAACTAATAACGAGTTGGCTTGGTTAGAAAATAGAGCGAAAGAAGATGAATTCTTTAGCTCCCTTTTGGCTCATTATAAACTTAAAGCGTTTTTGACTCCACAACAATATTATTGGCTCAATCTCTTCATTGTACATTCTGATTTTAATGCTTCTGAAGAGATTCGGTTTGATGTGACCTCTACTATTGTAAAGGTACCCTGTCCTCACTGCAACTTTCTCTGTTCACCTCAGATTAAATATTGTGCTAAATGTGGTGAACCATTACCTAAAATAGAACAAATTTTTGGCTTACAAGGTACTTCTAATTCGAATATACTTGAAGATAATTATTTTGAAAAAAATATCCTCCATTCCATTGAAAAGATGACCAATAAAGAGCTTCCATGTAAGGATTGTTTTGAAATAAGCTCTAGGTGCTATGTGAAAGAGGATGATCAAATAACTGCATTGAGCCTTTATAACTGTGGATTAACTGTCTTTCCTTCGGAACTCTTAAAGTTATTCTCATTGAAATATCTAGCACTTCGTAGGAATTCAATTAAGAACCTTTTAAATCAAATTGGCTTTCTAACAAATTTAGAATACTTGGATCTACGTATAAACAAGCTCCAGATATTACCACCCTCTATTGGATTACTTACAAATCTTAAGATTCTAAATCTCAGCTCTAATAATCTCATTGAACTTCCAGACTCGATTGGGAATTTAAAATCACTCAAAGTTCTAAATCTTAAAAATAATAAACTTAAGAGTCTTCCCTCATCGCTATTACACCTCGAAAAATTAGAGAAACTGAACGTGAAAGCAAATTTTTGGATGAGCAATCAAAACTTAATTGAATCATTGAAAAGTAAAGGAATTGAGGTAATTTTTTAATCTAAACTTTATCTGCAGTGGTAAAATAAGAGCCATCAAAAGGTTTAGATTTTTTCTTTTTCGATTTTGCCTTAAATTCAACTGAAGAGGTGGTGTATACGGCTTCATCCAATTCCTCAATAAATTGAGACTTTCTTGACGTCTCGAACCGACCGAACTTTTGTACGATCGAGGGAGTAAGTAAGTAGAGGTGGTCTTTTGCTCGGGTAATCGCCACATAAAACACACGTCGTTCCTCTTCAAACGCCTCGTCATCTCCGATCACTCTGCTGGTAGGAAACAAATTTTCGCATAACATCGGAATAAACACAGCTCGCCATTCAAGGCCTTTGGCGCGATGAATAGTGGATAGAACCATTGGGGGTTCATCCTCTTGCTGCACACCCATCAACACCGTTTTTGATTCGATAGTGGAGCGATTAAGACTTAAATTCTCTAAAAAGCGTTGAATAGAGTCAAATTTCTGTGTATAGATGGCCAGTTGTTCTAAGTCCTCAAGCCGCTGGTCAGGATTATTATA
>SDNW01000059.1 GCA_004524725.1 Promethearchaeota archaeon | reverse complement strand
GTCTTGAGTTACACTTTAACGTTGAGTTTAACTGGAATTTTATTTATCTCAATATTTTATTCCGCAACTGAAAAATCAAGAAAATATTCTTTTTATACTGCTTTTGGATTATTATTAGTAGTAATACCTAATTTTATCTACTTTTTCTTAATTTCTTTATTTTCCCTTCCATTGTATGATCCAATTGTACTTATCATTTCGATAGATGCATTCATCTTTCTTTTTTATGTTTCAATCGCTTTATATCAAGGAAAGTTTACATGGCAGGTATGGAGATCAGGCTGGTGGTTATGGATTGTTTGTCCTCTCGCAAATTTCTATATTATATATGAAAGTTTGGCCGGAATCGATCTATTTACGAGTTCTTTATCATTCTTTGGGTTGTTCAACATAAATGGATCCTTTATTATTTCCGTTATGATATGTATTGTAATTTCATTACCATTTTGGTATTCTTGGATTAAAAAGTATTTTTCTGAAACTTTGTTGATTGTTTGGGGCTTAAGTTTATTTGCATTATACTGGTTAAGCCAGAACATATTTGTAAGCAGTCTATTCTTTACAAATTTCTTATTTGTTATATTGGCTGTGTTTTTACTAATCCCTGTTTTGTTTTGGAGGAAATGGTGGAGACTACTTTCCATATTTTGGACTGGATTTGCAATAACGATGGTTATATTTTTACTTATTTTGTTTAGTGAATTAGAATTTCTTTTTGAAATTAACTATTCTCTTAACATCATTATTGCGGGTGGATTTTTTATCATTGCTTCATTTTTTCCAAATCTTCGAGCACAAAAGAACTTAATTCTTGTTATTTCCTATAGCACTGTCATAATTGGAGTATTTTTAACAATATTTTACATTAACTACTTCATCTTTTTGAATTTTTCAGTTGCATTAGCTATTTCTTTAATAGTAATGGGTTTGAGTCTCTTTACTTCAAGAATCTTCAAATTGAAGCAATCTCTATTTAATATGCTTATCTCAATAGTACTCATATCTGGTTTTTCCTTACTCACTTATAGTACATTCAGTATTATTCCTGGGTTTGAGCTGGGAGCCCTCTTTTTAACCATGACTGTAGCAGGCATTTCATTTTTTGCGTTTAATCATTATAAAATGATATTAGGGATTCAAAAATTGATCCCACTTGCTATTCTTTCACTTGGGCTCTCTTTAAGCCTATCTTCAATTGTGTTTTTATACTTACCAGAAGCAATTTTCTTAGCAACATCCGTGTTTCTTTCAATCAATATTGTGTTCTTTTACTACACATTATACGAAAAGCGATTTTTAAGCCTATATTTGATTCCTATCCCTATAACTACTTCAATTCTGGAAATAATCCGATTATTTGAGATTTTTCAACCATTATATATTTTTATATTAATCAGTTTGATGTTATATACCACTTTTTTTCAGATATTATTAAATATAGCAAATCCAAGCGGAAATAATAATACAGAGGAAGAATATAAAGGATTCTTAAAAATATATAATGATCAGAAACGGGTTAAAGTAATCAATTTTAGTGCATTAATATTAAATAGCACCTATTTTTCCCTGTTTATATCTTTTATCAGTCAATTGTCTCTTATATATCAAATCTTAGAGTTTCTTATATCATGGTCAATTTTAATTTTATTAAGCTTGAGATATTTCAGAAAGTGGGAATTACAGAAAGAGTTTATTGATATCGCATCAACGATATTCAAGTTTGGTTCGATAATTGCTCTATTATTATATTTTGAAATATCCTTCTTATTTTTTGGTGTATTATTCGAATTTTTCTTAATTGAATTCCAAATTAGTTTAATCAGCAGTTTAATTCTTTATTTTCTAATCAGTTTGTTCGATATCTATGTAATTAAGCAAGGATATCGTCATCTTATGAATTTATTGAACATTATCGACTATCTCTTTCTTACAGCATATTTGTTCATATTTTTAAACCAATTTCTTTATATCAACGCTAATCTCTTGATTCTGTTTATTATGATAATTTTATTTATGCAGTTTTATACGAACTACGCGATTTTCCATTACTTAATGGATTTTGAAAGTTTGGACAAGACTCAATTATCTAATATAAAAGAAATTAGCAAAAATATTATTACAAATTTGATTTTTCTTTCAATCAGCCTATATGGAGCTAGCTTTCTCTCAAATATAATCCAACAAATATATCCCTCAATCAAAATTATTTCTCTCCTTTCATCATATGTTATGATCTTTTGTGGTTTTATGTACATCTTTAATTTCATAGTGAAAACCAAATATTGTACAAACTTAACAGCTATATTTTTTATTACATTTCAACTCTCATTATTAGTATTCTGGATATCACTTTTCTCGTTTCTTAATTTATTAAATATATTCTATATATCATTACTATTAATACTTGAAACGATATTTTCGTTTTATTCTGTACACTTATTAGAAATTTTATTCAAAGAGAAGATAACGGAGTCTTTCAAATCTAAAATATATGCTATTTTATCGCTATTTATGTATTTCGAAGTATCGCTACTCATATTCAGCATTAGTATAAATTATTTGGATATATATGGGAGTTTACTTATCTCACAGATAGTATTATTCTTCCTTTCCTTATTTGAAATAGAAAGGCTAACCAAAAGTAAAATTAAACTTATGCTAATTATTCGATTACTAAGTTATTTCACAATTTCAATGATGTTATTGGTAATATTTAGTCAAATGTTATTAGTTGATCTTAGCTTTCTTTACTTTGGTTTTGGGTTGTTTACTTTCATGCAGTTCTATAGCAGTTATTTGTATTACAAGATAAGAAAAGATATTAATCCTGAAAAAGAAACAACCTATCTAAAGTGGAGACAATATCGAGAAAAGTTTTTTGGTATTATTTTTTATCTCTTACTGCTCACTTATATTACACAGATGCTGATAGGGTTAGGATTTGAATTGCAATTAATATTGTTCATTGATAGCTTGATTGTGCACCTATTAATGCTTGGAGATAACTATATCTTCAAATTTATGCGCAAGTACGGGAAGATTTTTATTTTAGTATCTTGGGGTTTAATTTTTGGATTTTCTTCTTTATATTTTATCACCTGGATTTCCATATTTTCATTTCCGATCATACCTGTTTTAATATTGTTATTACTATTCGAAATTACATATTTATATCAGATTTTAACCTACTCAAAAGGAGTGAGACTTAATAAAGAAAAAATTAAAAAATTAATTATTTCTCTTTATTACCTTAATTTTATTAGTTGGCCTCTATATTACATATCTCTTAATTTTATTGAAAGTCTTAATATGATCCTCTTATCAATGGGAATAATCCTGTTTATTCTATTAATAGATAAGGATTTTAAAGTTATCTCTGATAAATCAAGAAAAAGTTTAATCAAAATTGATATATTCTGCATTGGAGCAGCGGTATCTTTGGATCTATTTTGCTTTTTGGAATTTTACATCGCTCCTAATTTATGGTTAAATATAAGTGTTGCCTTACTAATTTTTATGTTCTTCATGGGATTTTTGATTAATCCATTCAGAAGAAAAAAAATACTTTCTTTTGCCTATTGGACTTCTTTATTTGTTTTATTAAGTTTAATAACCTATAACTTGACAATATCCGGTTTTAGTTGGGGATTCCTTCTCTTTGGAATCATACTTTATCCATTTATCTTTATGCTTGAAGAGTTGAAATTATTCCTCAGAAATATCGCTTCCTATATAAAAATCGCACTATATAAAATCAAAAATGGTATTATTACCTTTTACTATAATTTGGTGAACTTCTTGAAGAGAAATTTCAAATATATTAAAATTCTAATTTGTTTAGGATTTGGAATATTAATTGGATTTTTGTTTTCCGATATAGTCCTTGGATTGTTAAATATCTATTATTCTGTTTTATTAGCATTGGCAATATTTGGAATATTCTACGGAATAATTCCAGGTAAAAAAGCTACAGATTCTGATGAAGTATTCGAACAGAAAATGAAACGTTTTATCACAATATGGATAAGCACCTCTTTATTCATATATGTACTAATATTACCTTATATTGAATCATTTGTTTATTCACTGATCCTAATGACATCATCTATCCTGGGATTAGGTGCAATATTACTGATATTTATTTATCGCAAGGAAAAAAGGCAGAAAATTTCTATTAAGTGGCGTTTTTATACCACAATAGTATCAATTTTATTAGTGATAGTGTGGGTAGCTTTAATAATAATATGGTATTTCACTGAAGTTCGGATTTAAATCAAGAAGTAGATATAGAAATAAAATTAATTTAATTGAGATTCTTTTCTTTCCACTTATTTAGATATTCCCGAAATTCGTTTTCATCAAGTCCAAGTGAGTTCTTAGTACTATCAGATTCTATTTTTGAGGAATATTTTTTGAATCCCAAGCTCCAATCATAATAGGAGATTGCTTTTGACATAATAAAAAAGTGCTAATTAAAGAAAATAAATTACTACAGACTGGAAATTTTCTAATATTTTTAATGAGATTTTTAGCCCTCTCCTCAGTCATACAAAATTGAGAAGATTTTTCTTAAAATTTTTAAGGTTAGGACAAAAGTTTTAGTTCATAATCTTTTATGCAAATGTGATGAGATATGGAAGAGGAAAAACCAAAATTAAATGTAAAAGATTGGATTATTATTAGCACGACGATGATTGGTGTAAGTCTTACCATCTTGGCGCTTATATGGCAATTTCCTCCAGAAGGAATTTATACTGCAACTTTATTTTTGATGTTATCATTCATTTTATTTATCAACAGTGTATCAGCTAATTCCAAGGCAAACTTTGAAGTCCAATCAACTAGTTCTTCGAAAGAAAAAATAATGAAATTTGTTTCATTCGCAGAATATTCATTTGGACTTGGATTTACGTTAATAATTATTGGATTCTCAGTTTTAAGCTACAAGTACCTCCAAGATTTCGTCGGTCAGGATAATATTATGGTTCTGATTATTCCCACAGCGTTTCTTGTGACCGCATGGATTATGATAATAATCTATAATGCAATTAATTATTCAGGAAAAGCATTAAAGGGAATAAGAAGCTTAAAACGGAATCTATGGATGATCATGGAATTTATTTGTTTAGTTATGATTATCCTCGATTTCTTTAACTTCATCTCAATACCTTAAAATTCTTTTTTTCTTTTTAAAACAACATTTCTTAAAGATAACACTTAGCAAATGTTTAGTAAAGATCAAGGATAGAAATAAAAAGGCCGAGAAGATGCAAATGAAAACCGAAAGGTATTCATTGCATTTGTATAGTAATTCTTTACTTGCGTAAAGGGTTTTCAATGCATTTTCTTCAACGGAACATTTGATCCAAGAACCATTTGTTCAATTGCTTATCCGAAGATAATGCCTACCTCCCGAGGGAAGTGAGACAAGTGCTAAGTTGCTATACTCGAAAGAATATTACTCAGCGTTAATACATTGTGTTTACTATACTACTTCTCGTTATTCATACGGTAAAGTATGAATAATATACATATTGAAAGTTGCATATTTAAATGAACCTATTAAGGGATTATTAAAGATTTATGTCGTAAAGTTGGGTTTCAAGATTTTTTTGGTCGGAGCTATATGTGATTCTTACATAATTTCTTTATTACCACTAAGGTAGCATGATAAGTCTTTTTGAGTGAATTTTTGATCGTATCCATTATCTAAAAATTCTTCTAAATCAGGAAATTCTATTGGAAATAGATTCTTAAAAGCTCTCTTTAAGATTTCAACGTATTTTTTTCTATCATAGTGGTGACGCTTTTCCTCGTAGAGATCAGAAAGAATAACTTTTCTTTCTGGGAATGCGGGATCCGCATCAGCATCGAGTATGATATAACGTACGTTTTTGCCAGCTGACGCAACAACTCCCGAATTTTCCATTTGCCTTGCAGCAACTGCTTGATAGGAATTTACTTTATACTTTGATGGTTTCCGAGAGATTCTCTGGCGAATTGTGAGCTCTTCCTTCGAGATATTTCCTTGCTCAAGGCGGCCAATATACTCATAAAGCAACTCTTTTGCTTTGGGAATTCTTTGTTTGAATTCTTTAACTGATGTGGCTCCTTTGAATACATTAATGAAAGAGTATTGCGCATCTTTAACAATTTTTGGAATATCTCTCCGCCGAACTTCTATACCTCGCACCTTTATTTCATTATTAGTTTTAATTCCCCAGTAGTGACTTAAAGCGGGAACATCAGGCTCTGCTCGAGAGGGTAAAAATACAATGACATTAAATCGACCATCCCAACTCATCGGAATTCGGGTTTCCTCCGTAATTTCTTGAGTTAGCTTTTTAGTTACTTTTTCAAACTCTTCAGGGCTTCTACTTTCCGTATCCTGAAGCCACATCGAATCAACTATTCCATGAATTATCTTACAACCATATTTTTTCGCAATCTCCGCAGAGCGCATAAGGAATTCACGAGCAAACGCGCATACCGTTTGATGGGCCTCAATTTTACCGAAACGTGCATTTTTAAACCCTAAATATCCAAAACTAACCACTAACACCCATTTTAGCGCAATATCAATGAATTTGTAACGCATCTCGCCCGTTTTTCTTACATGTTCCTTACACTTCAATCGTTTGTTTAACGGAAGACTAATTGACTTTGATATGATTCCTTGTCGTTTTGAACAAATATGAAAATCTAATCCCGGTACCTTTATTCCCGTTTTGTCATCTTTGCAGCACTGGCAATTGATAGTTTCAGAAGAGATGTTATAATTAGCCATCAAGGAAGGATACATGGAGGAAAAGTCTAACTCGACAACTTGATCAAATACTCCGATATTTGGCTCGAAAATGTGTCCACCCCGATCACTTCGAATAAGATCCAAACCACTATTGAATCCTTCGGGACTTTTCTTAAAAGGAGGAATCAAGTATTCCAATTTATAGGCATAATAATACTGGATTGATTGAAGTGCCCCTCCAATCGTAATGCGGCTTAGTCTCTGCAAAGATACTCGAGAAATACGTGCAACTTCGATAACTCCTGGTATATTCCCTTCTGTGAAGTGAAGGCTGGCATATGAAGTAGTATCTAAGTGAAATCGCCCTGCAAAATAGACTTGCGTTTTGGAGCGCCTACGTATGATACCATAAGACATATAATGATCAGAACTCCCAGAAAGATGAAAAATACAGTCTGTCAATGGAGTTTTGTCTCGAGAGAAATATAATTCCTTGGTTAAACGGTGAACTGATGCTCGAGCCGCAAGATAGGGAAATAAAAACTCATCTCCTCTTTGGGTAAGGATAATATCCGGATCCAATCTCTCAACAATTCGAGTGATCTCTTTTATATTCTCTGCCTCGTCGCCATTATTAATCACAATCTTCCTTTTTTTGTAGCCATCAGCTCGGGGAACGTTGTCTTCATCATTTTCTACAATACTGATTTCGGCAAATGCGATTGGATCATCATAATAAGATCGGAGTCCAGTTTGTTGAACCTTCACATCTAACCAAATCGCTTTTAGGGGAGGGAGATCATAGAATAGTTGCTCGTTATCGTCATTAAGAACAAGGGAGACCAAATTCATGCTCTCATCTCCAGTTTTTTTATCTTTCTTAATTTCCACTTTGAATTCACAGAGAGAGATCGGAAACAGATCATGAACATAAAAGTACATCTGTGCTATGGGAAGGTCGGTATTATAAAGAATGAAAAGTCCAATTTCATCAACTTTTTGGATGACTTTTTTAAAGACAGACGGTTTCACCACAGAAATTCCAAGTAGCTTAGTTTTTTGAGAGTCTTCTAACTTCACGTATTTCTCACAAATTCTTACGGATTTAACGTTATGATTTTGTGCCACAATATGTTGCAATCGTTTAAGATCGTTTCCTACTCCTTTTCGGGGAACTGCAAAAAATTCTGGACAAAAGGAATGGTAAATCTGGATGATCTTTTGCGTACTAAACATCTTTACCCAGAGGATTACTCCTTCATTATACGTAGAGATATCTAACAGCCAACCGGCAAAATTCTGTTCTTTCGACACTTTTAACTTTTCTCTTTGATAAGTTGCTCTAATACATCCAGTCGCTTTTCCAGAAGATCGATTTTTTTCTCTTGTTCAATTGCAAAGGAAATAAAAAGGATTTCAGATAACAAAGGGCGAGCTCCTAAACTGCCCGCATCAGCATGAATCCTAGCATAATTCATTAGTTTGTCAAAGATCTTTTGTTCATCAGGTCTAAGCGCCCTTTTATAATCCTTCCAGCTCTCAATTTCATGTTCCAAGGCTGGTCGAAAAGCAGGTACAGTTCTTCCCATAAATACACCATAAGACAAAGTCCGGGATCACATTAAAAAAACAATAGATCGAAAATTTTTTGATTTTTGTTGGAATGGTCAATATAAGCATATATAGATCTTTAACGTTGTAAGAAATATATAAGAAAATTTTCCTTAATCGAAAATGACATACAGAATAATTGATAGCTTGTGCTATGTCCCTACCGAAGAGGTTGTTATGGATCTTATAATATCCTTACCTCCACAAATGTCCCGATATTTGAAAGATATTTTTGGTCCACGAGTTGCTCCAATACTCGGAATAAGCGCTGAAGAGCTTTATGATATGAAATCAAAGTTGACGGTACCAGAATTAAAAGCCAAATTAATGCAATTTATGCCGAATATAAGGAAGCTAACTATGAGTATTGAAGATTTCATTGATCACCTTAATAAGATGGGGGTGGAAAAAGCTGTTATTTTTAATCTTGATGAGGAAACACCAAGTGGAATCGCAGGTCTTCCTAATGATTATTATGCTGATATTGTAAATCAATATCCTGAAAAATTTGTTGGGTTTGCTGGAATCGATCCGCTTAAAAAAATGAATGCTGTGAGAGAAATAAGTCGCTGTTATGATATTGGACTTCGAGGTATAGCTGTCCGTCCTTTTATGTTCGGGATCCCTCCTCATGATGCGAAGATGTATCCTCTCTATTCCAAATGTGTAGAACTTGATATCCCAATTTGGTTTCATCTCTCAATTAATTATTCAACTAATTCTATGGAAGTTGAAAGACCAATTTATTTAGATATCGTTGCCCAAGACTTTCCTGAACTAAAAATAATTGCCGGTCATGGAGGATGGCCTTGGGTAAATGAGTTAGTTGCGGTTGCATGGAAGAATCCTAATATCTATATTGATATTGCATCTTATCTTCCTCGATATCTTGGAATGCAAGGCACTGGTTGGGATTCTCTCTTGCACTATGGTAATACCGTTCTCCAAGATAAAATTCTTTTTGGCTCTACTTGGCTTTTCATGGGAACTACGATTAAGAAGCTTGCAGATGGAATTATGGATCTTCCCTTAAAAGAAGAAGTGAAAAAAAAGTGGTTATATCATAATGCAGCAACACTTTTAGGAATAGAATAATTTAAGATATTATTATGAAAACGATACCATTTAGTAAACTAACATGAGTGGGCGATACTGTTACATGTCAGTCTATTTAAAGGATCATGCTCCATGTGGTATTTATTGTAAACGATGTCCAGGCATGAAAGTATATAATTGTAAGGGATGTCGGGAACAAAAAGGTCAAATCAAAGATTTCCCGATTTGTGAAACCTATAAATGCGTTACAGAGCGAGGTTTTAATTTTTGCTTTGAGTGTGATGATTTTCCTTGCGATAGATTGCAACCCATTGTAAACTTTGAAATCTTTATGCCCCATAATTCTAAAATTTATAATTTGCTCATGATAAAAAAGTTAGGATTGGTAAAGTGGAACGAGATCTGCGAGAAAAAATCGGATATATACTATAAGGGACGTAAAGTCCGATATGGGGGCGATAAACTCACCTTAGAAAAGAAAGATCCAAATTTATATACTCATAAAAAAGATAAAAAATAAAAGGTTAAAACCAACAATCTAAAGTCATATTTCTTAACTGGACTTTTCCTTTTGATTGCGTAGGTTTCCATTTTATGAGCTTTTTTTCTTGGAGGTAAGGATGTTGTATGAGTATATATTCCGTAAATCGATCTTTATCATTTATCAAAACTAATACACTGCCAAAATGAGCAAGAATTTTTCCGCCTTTTGGCCTGAAGAGCGAATATTCATTTAATGGTGCGGTGATGAGGATCAATGGTTTGGTTTTTGAGAGGATTGCTTTAATACCGTTTATTGCACGCAATAAATCTTCAAATGTCTGTTTTTCATAGTTCTGAAACAAGGTAGTAATTCCCGAGATCATAACCACTTTTACATGCTCTAGCTTAGCCAGTCGATTCTCGAGAAGCTCGACCATTTGATCCCATGTGAACGCTCGAGCGATAAGGATATTATCTAAGGTCTTTGAAGGCGAGAGATTCTGCGTGACGGCGAACTTGCTCACATTGTAGGGATTAAAGCGATTATTTCCATCAACAAAGGCTATTTTATTGCCATTCCCTCCAAGCCCACCATTCAAAAACGATTTTTGTGCGATGACGGCAGTTGTAAGGAGAATATTGGTGGTAATTGCTTTATCTCCATATAACAAATAGACTAAATCCTTCTGGAAGCCCCCTTGTAAGAGTTCATCGAGCGTTCCATCTCCGCTTGAGAGGAGAGGTACTTTTTTTCCTTTCTTATAAAACCCAAAACCCGAATTAAATGACATCAATATATGTAGGGATCTGTGAAACTAAAAATGGGTTACCCCGACAATTTTCTAAGATCCGATCTGTGATTGTGAGATCGTAGGAAAGAGAGGGTTCTAGTGAAATTAGTTGCTAATTAAAAGGTATGCAATTACATAGAGGCGGAGAGGGGAGATTGGAAGTAAAAATAAAAATTGAAAGATTACGAAGATAGATCTACAGAAACTATAAAGAGATAAAAGCCTATATTATCTATTTTCTTAATACTGATTCTTAACATTTTTTCAAAATTGTCTAATTCTCCTTCGCTAGTTAGCAAAAAAGATCAATTTCAACTTAAAAGTTTAAATCTAATCTAATCAATAATAATTATTAACAAATTTTAAACGAAATTTAATGAAAAAACGTGAAAAATATTATGTCAAGTCCTTATGCAAGCAAATTCTGGAAGAAAAATTGGGATAAGGGGGTTGAAGATCTCGATCCAAAAGAATTCGACACAACTTACCCCGAAATGATTGCAGAAACTTTCAAGACGTATGCAGATAAAATGGCAATAGAGTATCTTGGTGTTGAATTAACATTTAAAGAAATAGATGAATATTCAAATCAATTTGCTAATATGCTAATTGACCATGGTTTTAAGAAAGGAGATATGGTAGGAATTAATTTACCTAATACTCCTCAATACATCATCGCGTTAGTAGGAACGTTAAAAGCGGGATGTATTGTATCTGGAGTTTCTCCACTACTTTCTGCTGTTCAGATACAATATCAAATAAATGATTTAGGATCTGGAGGAAAAAACGTAGCACTAATTACTCTCGATGCAATTTTTGCGGGACACATTGTTAAAATTGCAGATAAGATGCCCCAGTTAAAAGTTGTAATAACTACAAGTGTTGCGAGTTTTCTTCCGAAGATTAAACAAGTCTTGGGTAAAGCCTTAGGAAAGGTTCCAAAAGGTAAAGTCACGCCTTTAGAGGGCAAATTTGTTCTTGATCTCCACAAAGATGTTTTTGGAAAATATTCTACTGATCCTGTTAATGTAGAGATTACTCCAGATGATATAGGATGGATTCAATATACAGGAGGTACAACAGGACCGCCAAAAGGTGCTATGTTGAGCCATAGGAACTGCATTTCAAATATGAAAAGCATTATTGCATGGCTTCAATGGGAAATGGGTAAGGGCATCTTATGCAGTGGTTTTCCTTATTTCCATATTGCGGGTTTAACGGTTTGTGAAAGCTCTCTCTATGCTGGATTCGGGCAACTAGTTATCCCCAATCCAAGAGACACTGATCATATCGTTAAAGTGATGAATAAATATCACCCGACCAATCTCGTAAATGTCCCATCATTATATCAGTTATTAATTAAAAATCCTAAATTTCGAGAGATTGACCATTCTGAGCTAGGAACCTGCATTTCTGCTGCCTCTCCTTTCCCAAAGGAATCACAGATAGAACTAGAGAGTATAATAGGTAAGGGAAAGTTATTAGAATTATATGGAATGACGGAAACCTCTCCAGTATCGACTATGAATCCAAGCATAGGAGAGAAGCAATTAGGCACAGTAGGCTTACCAATTCAAAACGTTGAATTAAAAATTGTTGATCCAGAAAGTGGAAAGGAAGTTCCTTTGGGAGAGCCTGGTGAGATATGTGTTAGAGGCCCTCTTGTTATGCAAGGGTATTACAATAAACCCGAGGAAACAAAAAAAGCAATAGATTCGGATGGATATATGCACACCGGTGATGTGGGACTCATACAAGAAGATGGATTTATTAAAATTGTAGATCGTACCAAAGATATGATTATTGTGGGAGGATACAAGGTATTTTCCAGTAAGGTGGAAGATGCTTTAACAAAACATCCCGCAATCGGAATGATCGCTCTCATCGGAGAACCAAATCCCGATAGGCCTGGATCTGAAATAGTTAATGCGTATATTCAAGTAGATCCTACCTATGAATATGACGGAAATGAGGAAAAATTAAAAAAGGAAATTGATGAATTTGCAAGAGAGCAATGTGCCCCTTATGAGGTCCCGAAGAAGTATCATATCATGGAGGAAATTCCCCTAACAGCCGTTGGAAAAGTTGATAAAAAAGTTTTAAGGAAAAAATAATCCAATTAATAATTTTTTTTTATTATTTTTTTGTATTTTTACTATTTTTCGTATCAAATGTTATTATCTTAGTTCATTTTGAGAATATAATCTACTAAAACCAGGGCAATTATACCAATCAGTTTTGTATTTACATTTTTTACATATTTTTAAAAAAGAGTAGGCGTGATAACCGTTCAAAATCACAATTATCGCCCCAAATATACAAATAAAGACTATTAAATTAAAACAAACCTCAGAAGTTAAAGTCCATATCCACCAAAAGAGAAAAGCAGAGCCTAATCCTATAGAAAATTTTTGGAATATCTTTATTTCTTTTCGTTTTGTCAAATTTAAGGGACTAAGAATAAAAAAAGAAAGAAAAATAATTCCAAACAGCAAAAGTGTAATGGAATTAAATATAGTATAAATTTTGAATATATTAAATAGCAAGATCGTAATGACTGCAGTGGGATATCCAATAAAACAACCAATACAAAAACGTAACGAACCAATATTTAGGGTGTGATTATTAAATTTTTCACACTCCGGATGGTGACTAAGTAAAATTAAACCATATTTTCGAAAAAAAGTATACTTATGGAGTTTTTGCTTTTTTTTTAAGCTATTACTGCTTACTTCTGGCATGATAGACTATTAAGAGTTATCACGAGTTAGTATTTTTTACTTTCTCTACAATTTGAGGGAAAATATCTCCAATTTTTTCATGAATGACTACATCAGCATAATCATCAATATGAGTTTCCTGAATGTTAATTATAACCAGTTTAGCACCTAAAGAACGCGCTTTATCAGGATAATGAGCCGCAGGATATACTAATAAGGAGCTTCCCAATATTATCATTAAATCACAATTCTCAATCATTTTATCAGCAGAAATGAGAGTTTCTGATAATAAGGGCTCTCCAAAAAATATAGCATTAGGCTTTAATAATCCATTACACTCTTCACAAGAAGGAGCATAATTGCCTTGTAAAACTTGATTTATCATAGTGGTGATGGGAAAAACTTTATGACATCGAATACATCTCGATTCGTTGGCAGTACCATGTAATTCCACGATATTTTTAGTATGGGCTTTTTGATGCAATCCATCAATATTTTGAGTGATAACTCCCTTCAACTTACCTAATTTTTGCAATTTAGTGATTGCTTTATGACCTTTATTTGGTTTTGCTTGAAAAATTGTCATACCCATCTCAAGCATAAACTTCAAATTTTTACCAGTATTCGCAACATAGGAATTGATACTACCAAACTCATAGGGGTCGACTTTTTCCCACAAACCTGTATTGGGCGATCTAAAATCAGCAATCCCCGATTCGGTACTCATACCCGCTCCAGTCAATATAACGATATTTTGCGATTGGCGAATTAATTCTACAGTTGTAGTAATTTTCTCATCTAAATTGTTCATATTTTATGATTCTCTAAAATAATTATTAATATTCATAAAAAAATAGAAAAAATATTTAATACTATTATTTTTATTTAGTGATTATAGTATAATAATATATTTTAACTAATAAATTCTT
>SDNW01000058.1 GCA_004524725.1 Promethearchaeota archaeon | reverse complement strand
TAAACCGGCTACGGACACTTTAAGCCCAATAATTATCCCGACCACTTGAAGAGCTGGTTTTACCGCGGCGGCTGGCACCAGCCTTGCCCTCTCCTTTCTAGTAGGGAACATTACTCACCTACCACAGTTCTTAATAGAACACTTTGGGTAACCCCATCACACTTTCGTGTATTGTGGAGGTTTCGCGCCTGCTGCGCCTCGTAAGGCCTGGGTCGCTGTCTCAGTACCCATCTCGGGGCTTCCGCTCTCACGGCCCCTATCGATTATCGGCTTGGTGAGCCATTACCTCACCAACAACCATAATCGAACACGATCCTATCCTATAGCAGATAAGGACCATTTTCCTTACCCCTTTTATTGAAAAACTTTTCCAAGCCTTTTCAACTATGAAACATTATCCTCAGTTTCCCGAGGTTATTTTTCTCTATAGGGCAAGTTGATCATGTGTTACTGAGCAGTTTGCCATGGGAAATTTAGGTATCCCATGCAACTCGCATGGCTTATCCTCACCCAAATAGCAGTCGGGTCCGGCAGGATCAACCGGAATTAAAATTATTTGGAATTTTTCGCAAGGAAATATAATTCACTTAAATTTGGAATTAAATTTCATTGGAGTTCTTAATTTTTCTTTTTTCAGTTATAATTAATTAAACTATAACTACATTTTTTATACCGCATCTAAGAAGCAACTCTTCATCTAACGGGCATATCCCGTAATCCAAGCTCACACCGGAAAAGATGCGATTACTAAGTAATTATAAAAGCATCATGAATTTTAAATTTTTTTATTTTAGAATTCAATCTGATTTTTGTAAATCTTCGTAGTTTAAAAATCTAATTTTGAATGTATTGATACAAATATTTAAAAGAAAGAAAACGACGGATTATGGATTTAAAGGAAAAAATTGGGATTCACTTAGATCAAATCAAGCAGTTAAAAGGAGTAGAAAATGCAGTATTAACACAGAGAGACGGTAATCCGATCCAATCCTCGGGGGTTTGGTTTTCTAAAGACGAAATTTTCAATGTAAGTTCTGCTACTAGCGCTATTTTTAATGTGGGTATACATCTTCATCCAAATGATCTAAAATATATTCTAATTGAGGGAAAAAAGGCTAAGATTTTAATAGCTCCGTTAAATAGTCCAATTCATTATTCATTGAATAAGTTACTTATAGAACAAGGAATAATAGATAATAAACATGAATATTTTATAGCGATAACTGCACAACCCGATACTAATCTTGGAGGTATTTTCTTACAAACAGGAGAGTGTTTAAAAAACATCAAAACATCACTAATAACTTCTGGTGAGTCTTTTAAACCACCACTTATTCAATTTGATCATCAAAAAATCCAAAACATTATTCAAGGTTTCAGTATTAAAGAAAATGATGATGTAGATTGTAAACTTTCTCCTTTTTCTTTAAGTTTCTCCGAAAGAATATCAATCGAATTAAGAAAAGTGTTAAATAACTTCAACACTGCTGTACCAGATCTAAAATATGCCTATATTACCATTGAGGGGGGATTTATTGCATCAAAAATACACAAAACCAAGGAAATCCCGAATTATCAATTAGATAATATCTCCGCTATGAGTTATTCTCTTTTTCAAACCGCAAATCGATGTGCTTGGTTATTGAAGAAAATGAATGCTGATAGTATTTTACTCGATTGTGATAGTGCGTTTCAATTTATATATGGTTTGGGTAAATCAATATTTAGCACTGAAATTGGCAAGTCTAAACAGAGATTGGGTTTGATACGACTTATACTTCCTCAATTTTCAAAAAAAATAAATAGTCTGATAAAAGAAGCTTCAGAATTACAAGATCATAGAACTTTTGATATTAAAACATTATTAGGAGAACTTGTAATTAAATAACTAAGGTGAAAAAATGAATTTTTTTAAAATTCTTGATACACTAAAACGACAAGACGCGGCATTAATATTTTATGCTCTTTTAAATAGAATACCTATAATTGTATGTGGTAAATACTCCGAAGACATAAATAACTTTCTCATTGAGCTATCAGAATTAATACATTTTAGAAAAGAATTCGTTTTCTATACAGATTTCATTTCAGTATCGGAATATGAAGATCTCATTCAAAATGAGAATATCGATTACAATTCTGAGCGAGCACATATTAGATGCCCATGTAGCGTTTCTTTAAAAGCTTTAAATAGGTTTAATCGATTTTATTCATGGATAATTGGAATTGAGTTGGTACAAAACGTTGATTCCTCTTTTAATATAAAAAAAAGTCTAAGAAAAAAGATGGATGCTTTTTTGATTATAAATTTGAATTTAGATAAAAACGAAGTTGAGTTAGAAGGTATAAATTTAAAAGAGATTGATCTCTCCCTTGAACAGAGTTTCTTGCAAAAGATATCTCAAGATACAGAGAAATCTATTGCAAAGATGATGAGGGTACTAAATGAAAAAACAAAAATTGATGATATTGATAAAGATTTAATGAATACTCTTTTAGATTTCGAGACTGAAAAAAAGGAATTAAAAAAAAATATTATTAAATCAGAAATGCAAAAATTTTTTTCTGCTTCAAAAAGAGCTTTTTTTATTCTTTCTCGTCTAAATTTGTTACGGAGTGTTGAGATTAATACAAAAATAGGTAATAAAACTTTACTAGAAACAATAGATTATGAAGAGGCACCCTTAGAGCGTATTATTTCATTTATTAATAAAGAGTGGAATGAGGATTTCTTCATGGTAGTTGAAAATGGAAAAAAGATCAATGCTCTTGATAGCATGCAATCTATGTGGGGTTAGATGATAAATGATTTTCGATTATGAAAACAAAATATTGCAAGTTAAATTAGTTTATTACGGTCCTGCAATGTCAGGAAAAACTACATCCATTAAATATTTATTCTCTTATTTCAATAAAGGAGAGAAGTTAAAATCAATCGATAGTTCTGTTGGGCGAACATTATTTTTTGATTTTGGCGTTCTTAACTTTAAAGGGGCAGATTGGAGTTTAAAATTCTTAATATATTCCGCAACGGGTCAAGATTTTTATGCGAGTACTCGCCCTGCGACGTTAAATGGAGTGGATGGGTTAATTTTTGTTGTTGATTCAAGAGCAACATATATTCAACACAATTTAAGATCTTGGAATGAACTACGATCTATGTTCGGGGATCAAATTTATGAGATTCCAATAGTCATTTCGTTTAATAAATCTGATTTAATCGAAATTTTGAATATTGAAAATAATCAATTTTTACAACTAATCGATTTAGGTCGATTTAGATATATTTCAATAAACAAGACTATAGCATTAAGAGGACAAGGAATCTTAGACGCATTTAATAAATTAATTACCTTTATATTTCCTCAATTAACCCTTAATATGAGCTTAACTAACTAATATTTTATTTTTCTAATTTCTTGTACATATTTTTTGAAATTCTTGTTATATACCCTTGAAGACTGAATTGTTTCAATAAATTTCTAACTTTTCTAACTTCTGAAGCATTTATCCCTAACACACTCATTATCTGAAATATGGAAAATTCTTTAGGAAGATCTTCTTTTATGTTATTAAATAGTCCCAATTTTAATCCTCTTTAATTTTAATAGTAAGAATACTATTATTAAATACATCAAAATATAAATAAATTGTTAAAAATTGTTTCGAGAAATAAGAAGGTTTATATAATCATCAATGTAACTATAAGATTTCATTCCTAATTTAAATTAGGTCATCGTTGATCGTGATTTCATTGATTTTTACAACCTCAGGGAATTCCTTTTGTGATGATATTAGTTCTTTATTAAATTTTTTTTCATTTTAATAAAAGTTTAAGAAAATTAATATTTTTCAAATTATCCTGAACCTTTTAGAATTCAGGAGAAGTTTTTCTGAAATTGTCTCCTCCAGGTGCTTTTCCATCCCCATATATCTGATATAAACCCGTCCTTCTTGCACACTCACTGAAACTTCTATAGATTTCTTTATGTTTATCCCATAAGGCACAGGTTTTATATATTATAGGATTCCAGATATATAATTCATGATCTGGTTCAAACCATAATTTTTCTTCCTTTAAGACTTGCTTGAAATCCTCCTCCCCAATTACTTCATTAAGATCTTGTTTATTAAGCATTGTAATCATCGGTATTTCTTTAATTAATTTTCCTCGAGTTATATTCTTTAATTCTTTTAAAGATTCAATATTATCTTCAAAAAAATGTGTTTGTGAGTCAACTACAAAGATAACACCATCAGTACCCTTGAATATCTTTTTTCTTAAAGGAGAAAATCTACTCTGACCAGCAACGGTATAAACATGATAATATACTTTATTCTGTTTTGTAGATTGAAATATTCCTCTATCAAAATAAAGAGTTGAACCACTGGCCATAGAAATTTTAGTTAAATTTCCTTTAGGGGTGATGTCTTTCTTTTGTTCTTTGGTTAATCTATATAAAGTATCAACAATTGTTGTTTTACCAGATCCTCCCATGCCCCAGTAGAGAATTTTAATATATATATTATGATCTGCTGTCCATCTTACCATTTATAGCTCTACCTTGATTTCTTGTTATTAGATTGAATGATTAGATTTATCAATAATATCGGCGGATTAATAATTATAATTCTTTAATAGGTTAAACTTAATTTTAATTGTATTATACCTATTATTATAATTACATATTTATAATAATATTTTAATTTTTTATATATTCGTTTGATATGGAGAATTAAAATCCAATTTTTAATATCCCGAAAAAATTAAGTTCAAACTTATGGATAGAGAACTTTAAAGTTTTCTAAAAATCCACAAAAAAATTACCTTTGCGAATATTATAATTACACCAAACTATAATCTGTGTATAAATTTCATTTTTATAATTTTCCTTAATTATAAAATTAATGATATCTGAATAAGTGATTTGACGTTTATTTTTAATAATATCTTTTAGTGTAGTATGAATTTTTCGCAAAATTTCTAAATGCCGTTGATAATAATCTTCTATCTCTTTAGAATCATTTATAATTTGAGGCATTTTCTAACCTTATTTTTATATTTAAAAAATAATTTAAATTACAATATTTTTATTTGCAATTCTCCCTCCCTCTTGGCCTATATATACAGATTTCACTTAAGCATAAAGAAGTACTTTTATTAGATATCGAAGTTACAAAAAACCGAGATAAATCTCAATTTGCTACATTTAATTAAAATAGAAATTTGTCAAATGAAGCAAAATGGTAGAAGAAATATCAGCGAAAGAGAATTTGAAAAAATGTTCTGAATGTGGAGGTAATATTATAGAAACTAGTTTTGAGTTGATTTGTAAAGAATGTGGACTCGTTCATGAGAATCATTTTAAAGAATCTTCATATGTTTCCAATAAGCCCCAGATAAAGAGTAATTTAAGTAAGCAATACGTATCACTCGGACAAAGAACTGACTTTATAGGAGGTTTAGGGACTTTTATCGATTATGAAAATACAAAATATCTCAAGGACAAATCAGGGAAACTCTTGTCACCAAATGAACAAAAATTGTATAGGAGATTAAAGAAAAATTATACCCAATTCCTTAGGATTAAAGACCACGAGACAGAATATAGAGTTTTTAATATTTTAAACAAAATAGCGGTCTATTTAAATTTAAATAGAAATATTCGAAATAACGCAGCCTATTTTTATAAAAAGATTCTTCGAAAGGAGAAGAAAGTAATTAACAATATTTCTTTGATTGCTTTTTGTATTTTTTATTCGGCAAGGAAGGAGTTTCATAACGCTCCAATAACAATAAATGAGATTTCAAAAGCATTTCAAAATTTTGGGCATAGAGTAAACCCTAGACTTATTTTAAGAGACGGTGTAAAATATAAGAAACATTTATGTAAAAGTTCAACGCCGCATAGAAGCGAACATTATATAGTTCGATTACTTAACGAAGTTATAAATCATAAAGATTTAGAAAATAGATTACAGAAAAAAGGGCTAACTTTTTCCAAACAACGATACCATATTGAACTTTCAAAAAAATGTAGAGAAATTTTTAGGCAGCTTTCTCCTTGGCATCGTGGAGGGCGCAATCCATTTATACTAACGGGAGCAGTAATATATCTCGCAAATAAACTAATTGCAAAAGAACATAATCAAAAATCTGTTTTAACCCAGTCTCTCATTTCTGAAGCAACACAAATTGCAGAATATTCAATTAGAGATCATTATGTAAATTTATTGAAACCCTTATTTATCTCAAAATAAAAAACAATTTTTTTATCTATTTAAAAAAATAAGAATGAAACTATATAATACGCTTCTCTTGTTTATTAGTAAATAAATTTAAATTATTAATCATTTTTAATAATTCATATATTCGTTTTATTTTAAGTATTTTATAAGATTTTCAGTAATGCTTCTGTAGTGTAGTCCGGTCAAACTCAACCGTGAATTAATTGTGAGGATCAAGCATTTGAGGCTCTCACCCTCGCGACCCGGGTTCAAATCCCGGCAGAAGCACTAATTTTTCTTATCATCATTTAATAAAATTTAGAAATAACAAATATTTGTTAATCGCCAAAAACAATAAATTAGCATATATACAACTGGTTTCTAAAATAGTTTATTAATTTCGCTTATTAAATTCACCAATAGTTTTATAACATGAATGATTTTTTCAGATACCTCAATATCTTCCTCATTCTCTAATATATCCGTAAACTCCCTAAGTTTAATCATTATTGCTTGCTTTAAATTCTGAAAAATAGCGATGTCATTCACTTTAACATGATGTCCTTTATTTTGATGTTTTATATGTTGCTTTTTGTCGCTCTCTTCTGTGCGGTCATTAGTAATGAGTATTACTTTTCTATTACAAATTGGACAGAAAGTATCGCCCTTTTTGTTTCTAAATACAGGGTTACTGCAAACAGGACATGCTAAATTTAGCATGGTGTAACCTGATTTTAGAAGATTTGCCATTCTTTTAGCATCTTCCTTAATTTTAATCACTAAAAATTAATAATTTTTATCTTAATTTATAAATTTAATAAAATTTCTTGACGTTAAGAGTATTATTTATTTTTAATTTTCAAGAGATTAACTATATATCCCGAAATACGATTTCTTAAATGTTTTGAATCAATCTCGACGAATTTATCCAAAAGTTTTTTATTTTGTTCGAAATCTGTTGTAAAAACATCTGGATATTTATTAATTAATTCCTTTGAGACATTCTTAATCAAAATTGTCCTTACTTTTCCCATTTTTACTCAATAATTGTGTACTATCTTTTTGAATTATAATTTTTTATTGATTAAAATTTTTTTGGAAATCCATGAGTTTTTATAAATTAGTTTAAAAAAGATAACGTGAAACGAAAAAATATTACTTTATTCATAATATTACTCCTGCTCTCGATAGCATTGTCCGCACAATCTTCAAAGGCTTTAAGTTGTGAGCTGATTTACTTACAAACAGATAAAAGTCTGTATTATACAGACGAATCAATCCATATCGAAGCCTCTTGGACTTTTGATTATGACGAAGTGGATGATCCCTTCTTTCAAATAAGAATGTTTGATGCCTTTGATAATTTAATTTGGAACACTTCAGAATATATTGAAAAAGGCTTAATTGAGAAGAATTGGACGGTAATAATACAATATCTTAATTTAAATTTTACAAATTTTTCTAATACAGTTTCAATAGAAGCTTTTGTCTTTAATGAAAGAAATGGAGCTCCCATGTTTTCCTCAATTCTAGATACTATAATTATCACCATTAATAAAAGAAATATTTGCTGTGAATTGACAAATTTTAAAGAGAAGTTGATTTTTGGTAAAAATTTGTCATTAACTGCTCATTTTTATTGCGAGAATACTAATTTAAACTTATCGGGAAAAGAGATAACAGTCTACATTATTTCAAATAATTTAAAAACTTATGAAGGGAACTTTAGCTTAAATTCTCAAGGCCTTATTTCTCTTAATTTCTCATCAATAAATGATATGGTTCTTGGAATTAATTACCTTGTGTTTAATTTAACTAAGATCCAAATCTATAATCAAACTTGGTTTAGTTTTCAAATTTTGGTTGAAAAAGCTGGGGTTTATATCGAGATACTAAAATATAAGGAAGAAATAGGATGGATTGAAAATGTAGAGCTAGAGCTCTTTTTTTATTATATTGATAATTCAATAATACCTATAATGAATCAAACAATCGAAATTTTGATCTATGATAATTTTAGCATGAATTATCAGTTTTTTTCCAATACAGATGCTTTTGGAGTGTTAAAAATAAACTTATCCACTCAATCATATGATATAAACTACATTAATGGTGAATTTTACGTGGATTTGATTTTTAATGGTAGTGAATTTTTAAAAGATAAGACTCTGGCTCTAAAATTCAAAATTGCGACGGTAAAATTACCAGAGGGTTATTCCCTTATCTCGTTTATAATAACTGCAATAGTCAGTATTCTTGGTATATTGGTAATTATAAACTATGTTTATCACTTCAAGAAAAAGAAGCCAAAATTTAAAAAAATCAATGAGATATGCTTTAAATTTTAGAAAAAGCCGTTCATTGATTGGTTAAGTGTGATTTTAAAAAACCGGAGTTCCTTAAACTGACCGACAATTTTAATACGTGATTCTTATCTAAGAAAATAACACTTTAAGAGATTTTTTTATATATCTTAATTGAAAATCTCAATAGGATTGCTGATATCTTTTATTTAAACTACTTCTTTATAATAATGAAAAATTGTTACTCTGTATTTTATTAAAAACAATAAGTATTTTAATTCTAATATTACGAATTTCGGTTATTTTCAATGACTACTGATTATTTTGAGGATTTATTAAAAAAACCTTCTATTTTCATTGATGAGAAAGCATTAGACATTAATTTTATTCCCGAAGAGATGCCCCACAGAGAAAAAGAATTAACGATTTTATCCCAGTTATTTTTAACTCTTATTACTAATCCAAATTCAATATCAAGAAAAATCCTAATCACAGGTAGAACGGGGATAGGAAAAACTGCAACAGTGAAAGTATTTGGAAATATGCTAATTGAGGCTTCAAATAAAAGAGATGTTCAAATTAATTATGTGCATATTAATTGTAGAAAGGAAAGAACGAGTTATAAAGTTTTAATTAGAATTATCCATTCATTGGATAAGGCCTTTCCAAAAAGAGGATATTCCGCTCAAGATCTTTTAGAAGTTCTCACAGAATATCTCAATATTCATGATTTGCATATTTTAATCGTTCTAGATGAATTAAGTTACTTAATTCAAAACGGTGGAGATTTGATATATTCTTTAACAAGAATCAATGATGATATGATGAAGGCTCAACAAAGAATTTCTATTATAGGGATTGTGAGAGATATTTCTTGCATTAATAGTTTAGATGTTAGTACTATGAGTACGCTTCAAAGAAATATTTTAAAGTTTGAAAAATATACAAAAACGCAGATATTTGATATCATGAAATATCGAGCAAGGCTTAGTTTAAAAGAGAATACTATCTCTGACGAGATACTTGAAATGGTCGCCGAAAGCGTTTTTAAAGTAGGCGATATTCGTTATGGGTTGAATCTATTATGGAAAGCAAGTAAATTTGCGGAAAGCAGGAATCTAAAGTATTTAAACTCCGAATGTATTCGATTTGGAAATCAAGATTTGGTCTCATTTTCAACTCAAGATGCAATAAAATATTTGTCAATTCAGAAATTAATTTTTTTATTAAGTATTATTAAAATTTTGAAGAAAACAGAAAAATCCAAAATTTCGATTTCAGAAATATTGAATCTATATAATATTCTATGCGAGAATTTAGGATTGAAACCTAGATCCTATTCTCAATTATGGAATTATCTGAATGAGTTCGAAAAAGAAAATATCATAGTAATAATTGTTAAAAGTGAAGCGATAAAAGGTAGAAAAGCATTTATCGAAATTCAAGATATTCCCTTAGCTAAATTCGAGAGAATTATAAACCAAACTTTAAAAACTAAAGGGATTAGACTTTGAGCGTAGAAGAGAGAGAAAATTGGTTTAAATTTGAGGAGAATTTTGGATCAAAAGCAAGAATTAAAATTTTGAAGATTTTAGCTTTAAACATTGAGCAATCAATTTCACAGATTATTAAAGATACAAATTTAAATCATACTTGTGTTAGAAAACATCTTAACTATTTAAAAGCACTTAATCTTGTTCAAGAGAAAACTTTTGGGCGAATAAAGATCTTTAGATATAAAACTGAAAATATTAAAGCAAAAAGTTTGAAGAACTTTATTGAAATTTGGGAAAAGTAAGGAAATGAGTCCAAATAATTTATTTTACGCGTTCAATTTTATCGTTAAGAATATTATTATGTCCTATAGTTTAATTTACGATCTTAAGTATCGAAGGATCCCAAATACTTTTTTTAAGTATATAAGCATAATAGTTTTATTCTTTAATTTTATTGATTTTATTTTATCTTCTTATTCGGTAGCAATTTTTTTCATAATCAAATTCCTAACTTTATATTTTATGGTTTTTATCACATTTATTTTGTTTAATCTCAAAATTTTTGGAGGAGCAGACGCTAAATTAGTTATCATTTTATTTTTATTGATTCCAATTAATTTTTTTTATTTTTCGTTAATTTTTAAATACCTTATATTATTTTTTGTATTCCAAACAGTCTATATAATTATCAATTTTATCAATAATTATTGTAGAAGTAAATATTTATTCAAGCAGTTCTTCATGATAAATTGTAAGATTTCGAAATTAAATCGATTTTATTTGATGTTATTTTATAAATTTAGCAACTATTCGGATTTGGATTTATTAGACGATTGTAAATTCTTAGTTAAAGATTATAATTTATATTTTAATTTTAAAGATGAAAAATTTCAGGTATTAACTCAATTTAGACCGCCCTTGATATTGCTGATAATAATAATTTATTATTTCTTGTTTATAATTTGAAATTACATAATAGATTTAAATCAATTATCAGTTTGGATAATCTAAGCCATATTTTTCTTCAAAGAACTATTGATATTCGAACCAACTTTGTTAGAGTCAGAATGCTATTTAATTTTTATAATTTATTTTAAGAAATAAAATTTTAAATTTGTTAATTTTTATTAGATTAATGATTTGAGAATAAACTTGATAGGATATATCAATTATGGAAATTGAAAAAACTAGAGAAACTTCTTGGAAAATACAATTAAAAAGAAAAAATGAGAGTATTGAGCTAACATCAGTTGAGATAAGTGGTGAAGTAAGAGCGATTAAGTTGACCTTACTTAAAGATGAAAATTCACTTATAACAGAAATGAATAAAGAGGAATTCTTTAATTTCCTGTCCTTAATCTCTGCTTTTAAAGATGTTGTAATTGGAGATGAATCTTTTTTTTCAGAACAAGAATTATTGGGAGGAGATTCACAAGAAAATGATAAAGAGTCAAATGATTTTAAAGTTGGCTTATATTCAACAAATTCAAAATCTTCAAATATGTATGAGAATAAAGTTTCAGATGATGAATTAAATCCCGAAGAATGGGATCCTTGGTAATTATTTACTTACTTTTTCAATTTTAAATTCACAAGAATCCAAATTAGAATTATCGATACAACATTCTGATTCAGAGATGTTTACTCTATAGAGAGCATACTCTCCAAAACCCGTCAATAAACCGGTCAAGAAATAACATATATTCTTAGAATTTCCTTCCAATTCTGTAGATACATTATGATAAACGTGAATTATAATTAAGTCCTCAGAAATCTGCTTTGGGGCAAATCTACCCCATCCATGATTGCTAATAATACTACAAAAATGATTTACGAGATCATTTAAGGATTTTGATTTTAAATTCTCATCCCAATCTTGAATTAATGCCCAACCCGCCTTTTTACCAAGCCAAACTAATAAAGATTTAACACCTTCTCCATAAATGGAGGAGAGTATATCAATAATCTGTGGTGGGAAAAAAATGAATCGATTATCATACAAAATATATTTTCCCTTATTATACTTTAAACCTTTTAATTTTAAATTTCTCATAATAAACAATTCTTTTTTTAAATATTAATAATTAATTCCCAATTATTTATAATTAGTTATTATTTAGAAAAAACATATAGTTAAGTAATGAGCAAATTTTTTGGCTTATAAATTTTAGAGCTTTAAATATCTCTTTTTATACTTTTTCACACTAATGTATGATTTAGCTTTATTGTTAGTAGAGTTATTTTCAATTATGATTTGTTTTTTACTCATTTTTGTTTATTCTACGATTTCAAGTGATATATTAGTGGTATTAATAGCTTTTTTTTTGTTTTTAATCCTATTTATTCCTTTTTCAATAATTACTGAAACTTTATACAATTCTATAACATTATTATCATTTTCAGAGAGAGCTTTCCTTACTTCCCTTATATCTTCTTGTAAATTGATAAATGTCATAATCGGTATAATTTTATTCATTGAGTTAATCTATATCTTCCTTTTTAATTAAGAAGTCATAGAAAGTTTATGGCACTAAAAAAAGAGAATGAGAACAAGAGAGAATAAATTATAGAAATAAGAGTTAAGCAAGCATTTATTCTTACGGTGTTAATTGCTTTTAGAAAAAAAAACGCAGATATTAATATACATATTAATAGGATTAAATAGATTAGAAAAAAATCTAAAGAAAATATTAGTTCTAATAAATTTTGAGGATTTAGCATTTCTGCTAATTCTAAATTTTCGACTAATAAGGTAAAAATGGGGAACATACCTCCAATTGTTCCAATAATCGTAGGTAATAAAAAGAGGAATAGAAAGACTTTGAATTTTTCCCCTTTCATAATCGTATCTAATTTTTTTTCAAGTTTTTGATGCGTAGAGATAATTTTTAAAATAACAAAAATTTTTTCCGATGAATTATATGCATTATTATTAACTAATTCTTTAATTATATCTATGATTAAGTAATAACGAATAGATTTCATTCGTTGTTTTAATAGATTAAGCATTTCTACAAATGTATTTGATAGATTTGTAAGAGAGGTTATTTGTTTTTTAAGAGGGCTTTGCAATAGTTCCAATTGAGTATTACTAGCTGAATATGCATTCAAAAATGCCAATTCTGGTGATGAATTTTCCTGTAGTTGATAAGCAAAATTTTTAAGAAAATAAGTAAATTCAGAAAATTTCCTTTTTTCTATCTTCTTATAATTATTTAATAGTCCAAAGAGAAAACCCTCATTTTTTATAAGATTTTTAAATAGACCATTGATTAGTAAGAAAAAGAAAGGTAGAAAAAAGAATGAAATATTAAGCATTGTTCTATAAAACATTATTAGGAAACATAGACCTAGAGGAAAAAATACTCCAATAAAGAATACCAAACTCATTCTAGTTTCAATTTGACGTAAATATATTTTGAATCTCCTCTCTAACATACTGTAATTGTCTTCAAGGATGAAACCATCACTTAATTGTGGTCCAAGAACGACATTTTTTATATATTTATTAAATTCTGAGGAGGGGGTAATAATTTCACTTAACTCTATTTCAGGAATAGCTCCTTCGTGAATCTTGATTAAAACCGATTCAAAATTTTTAGAAATTGGTATATTGTAATTTTTAATTAATTGTATGAAAGCTAAAATAAGATCCGAATCTTTACTTAACGATTCTTTTAAAATTGAGAAATTTATTTTAATAAAGTAAAGGATTGCATTTAATCTAATTTCACTTTTAAGAGTTTTTTTAAAAAGGTAATTATTGAACAAATAAGATATTAAAAGAGCAATGGTGAAAGAGATCAAGAATATTAAGGCAAAATTAAGGTTTAATAATAGGGATAGCAAAATAGAAATTATCCAAATATTAGAAAAAATTAAAAAAGTCGCCTTATTTATGTCTTCCTCATTAATATTGTAATTTCTTTGATAAACCGTTTTATAATGACTCTTTAAATTTCTAAATTTGATTTTAGGCAAGGAGACGTTATGAACCTTATTACATATCCACAGGTATTTTGGTAAGATCTTCATTATCGAACATTACTAAACTAGGTGATTTCTATTTTTATTAAACTAAAATTATAATATACCTTATAGAGATAAGAGTTAGGTAGAATATCATCAAATTTACATGCATTTAGGGGAGTATTGTATTTTAAAGTGATATCTGAAATCTCTCCTTGAAATTTATATTGAAAATTAACATACTTATTTTCAATAGTAATATTTAGATTATCAGGATAATAAATTTTCTTCTGATAAAACGAGTTTGGATTTTCAATGATATAAAGAATACCTTTATCTACTTCATTAATTAGTTTAAGATAATCACTTAGATCATCATCTAAGCTACTATTATAATTGACAAATTTCTCTAAAAAAGGC
>SDNW01000057.1 GCA_004524725.1 Promethearchaeota archaeon | reverse complement strand
TTAATTTTAAGAAAAAAATTGAAAATTAGTCAACATTAAATTTTTCTTCAAATTTCGCTTAAATGTAAACGAAAAGAAATAAACTTAGCATTTCTATAATTTAAACGAATAAATTATTAATATAATCAAAATTTGTTTATCTAAAAATTTTCCTTTAAGAAAATAAAATATTGAAATAAATAAGATAAAAAAAATTATTACAAATTTTTTTTTAATCACATTCTTCTGGTATTTTATCCATCCCATTGCTTAAACGTTCATCTTCTGCTTTAACACTAATCTTTTCATATATCTCTTGAAAAGCAATGACTGGAATAGAAGAGATTAATATCATTAACCAATCGAGAAGTTCAAGAGGATAGGTCCTGATTATTGTTTGCATGAATGGTGTATAAATTGAAAATAAAAGCAATAATATTCCAAGAAATATCGCTCCAATTAGAGTTTTATTTTGCAATGTTTTCTTTGAGAGAATGGTGACTTTTTGACTAATGCCAAGACACTGTATCGACTGGTAAACTACTAACGCTGCAAATATGATAGTTCTCTGCCTTGTTAAGTCTGCAGTAAAAATATCTATATTTGGATTAAAATCGATGCTCCATAAGAACAAAAATATCGCTGCGATTGCGTTTAATATTCCAAAACTTAGGATAAAAACCATCAAATTCCGGGTTAGCAAGGGTTCATTTGGGTCTCGAGGTCTCCGCTTCATTATACCCTTTTCAGGGGGATTGACTCCTAAAGCAAGAGCTGGAAATGTATCTGTAACCAGATTAATGTATAACAATTGTATCGCTAAGATAGGGAGAAATATGTGGTTAAATAGGACTATTCCTAATATTACCAATGCAAGAACAGTAATTACTTCTCCTGCATTTGCAGAAAGCAAGTAAGTAATGAATTTTTTTATATTGTCATAAATTTTTCTTCCTTCGCTAACCGCTTCAATAATATTTGCAAAATTATCATCAACTAAGATCATATCGCTAGCTTCTTTAGCTACATCGGTTCCAGTAATCCCCATAGCAACTCCTATGTCTGCACGCTTCAGAGCGGGGGCATCATTTACTCCATCCCCGGTCATAATAACTATCTCATCGTGTTTTTTTAGAGCATTGATGATGCGCAATTTATGGGAAGGATCCACCCTAGCGAAAATTTCTACTTCCTTAATCGCTTCTTCTAACTCTTTATCAGACATTTTTTCCAACATAGAGCCAGAAATGGGTTGTGATGCGCCACAAATTCCAATATCTCTCCCTATTGCCTTAGCTGTTTCCATATGATCTCCTGTTATCATTATAACTCTCATTCCTGCTTCTTTTGCCTTCATCACTGCGGGTCTTGAGGTTTCTCTAGGTGGATCAATCATACCAACAAATCCAACAAAAGTAAGATCATTCTCGACTAATTTACTATTTTTTTCTCTTAATAACTCTTTTGCCTTATCGTTTGTAATGTCCCTCATTGCAAAACCCAAAATTCTGTAAGCAAAACTTGCTGAGAAGCGTTCACTAACCTCAATAATCTTTTGTTTTTTCTCGGGCGTTAGTACGTTCTTTTTTCCATTTTCTAAGTAATAATTACATAGATCAAGTAATATATCTAAAGCTCCTTTTACCATGATTTGATAATTATCAGATTCCTGATTCTTTACAATAACACTCATTCTCTTCCGACTGCTATCAAAAGGAAATAAATATTCCACATCCCATTTATTTTTGATCATATCAATTACAGTGCTTTTTTCTGTCAAGATTAATAAAGCAATTTCAGTTGGGTCTCCAAATGTTTTGAAGGGTTTTCCTTCACCTTGGTATTCAATTGATGCCTCATTTGCCAAAGTGCCAATTTCTATAAGAGATTCTAACTCTGGGCTATAATCAGGTTCAATTTCCTTTCCGGTTGAGGCTTTTACAATATTACCAACGTTGGTATATCCTGTTCCAGAGACATTGTATTGATAATTTAAAGTCCATACAAGCGTAACGGTCATCTCATTTTTAGTTAAGGTTCCAGTTTTATCTGTTGATATCACGGTACTTGATCCTAAAACTTCTACCGCTGGAAGCTTTCTTATAAGAGCTTTTTGTCGTGCCATGCGTGTTACTCCAATTGCCAATGATAATGTCATTACTGCAGGAAGCCCTTCAGGTACCGCTGCAACTGCTAATCCAATGGCAAAAATAAATAACTCGGTGAATTCTTCTGGTCCGATTATAATAATTTGAATTATAAATATGATTGCAGCTAAGATAACAATAAAAATCGTTAATTGTTTGGCTAAAAGTTTCAATTTTTTTTGTATTGGTGTATCTTCCCTCTTAATTTCAGATAACGATGTAGCTATTTTTCCAAGTTCCGTTTCGAGACCTGTAGAGGTGACTATTCCTCTTCCAGAGCCGCTTGAAATGGTAGTTCCCTTATGAATCATGTTCTTTCTATCTGCAACAGGAGTCTCAGAAGTCAAGACTTCAGTTTCCTTTCTTACAGGTAAGGATTCTCCAGTTAAAATGGCTTCATTAACATTTATTTCAAAACTCTTAATCAAGCGTATATCTGCAGGTATAAGATTTCCCGCTTCAAGCAAAACTATATCGCCAGGTACCAAAAACTCGGATTTTATCCTTATTTTCTCGTTATTACGAATTACAATAATCTCACTTTTCGATAAGGAACGCAGTGCTTCAATAGCTTTCTCAGCAGAATACTCTTGATAAAATCCAAGTCCCGCATTTAATACAACAACAACCGTTATTGCCGAGACTTCTATAAGTACATTACTTTCTTGCTCGATAAATCCAATGACGGCAGTAATAAGCCCCGCTACAATTAATATTAAAACCAATAAATCTTTGAATTGACTAAAAAAAATTTTTAACGGATTTATTTTTTCTCCCGTTTCTAATTCATTTTTACCATATTTTTCTATCCTTCTTTCTGCTTCTGAAGAACTTAATCCTTTCTCATCTGTATCTAATTCCTTATATGTTTGTTCAATTGATTTAGCATGTGCTTCTTTCATTTTAATAAATCATTTTTTATGTGTTATTTCTTGAAATCAATAAGATCTATTGTCTTTTTAGATTTATGATAATAAATCAAAAAATTCTAATAGAATTCAAAGAATTTGTCAAAAGGATCAGTTTAATAAGCTTATTTGATTTAAAAATTAAATTCGTATTTATATCTTTTAATATCAAAAATAAAAAAATATTTTTTGATCTATTTCTTTCTATATATATAAATTATGGAGATAAAATTTTTACCCATAGAAAAACACTTTCTCTATTCACATTTATTATTCATTGTATTATGTATAATAGTGTTAATTGTCCCTTTTCCACTCTTAATTGGAATGAAGTTATTTATTTTAGTTTTGTTCTATAATCTTCTGATATTAGGATTTGGAGTAATTAAAAATCATTCTATTTGGATTAAACTTTATTTTTTTGTCCTTTTTATAAGTCTCTTCCAAATTTTTCCCGATTGGTATCTTTCTGCTCAATTAGAGATACTAGTATTTCCTGAAGACGGATTTTTCAAAATAGGTACTGTTTCTGCTTACATGTTAGGTTTATGGGTCATTCCACTTTTCATTATAGGTTTCATTTCCTTAAGAATTAAAGAAAGGTATTCTATCAAAATTGCATATCTTTCTGCTATTTTGCTATCATTAATAATATTTGGTCTTGCTGAACAATCGATGTGGGTCTTTTCATGGTATCCTCAGAATGTATTTCTTCTTTTTGACCATTTAGCCATATATATAATCATTCCAGAAATAATCCTTGGGTTTAGTAGCTTTTATCTCTTTCTTAAGTTTAAGGATAATAAAATCTATTTTAAAATTGCTATAGCCTTTGTTGTTATGCTTTTATATCTTGGTGCCGCAAACTTTTTCTACTTTCTAATTGAAAAAATTCTAGTATTTAATCTATAAATGATTTGTTAAACTAAGTTATTGAAAATCCAAGAGTATTAGAAAAATTTATAGAATATAGAAGAAATTCATATAAACTGTTGATCTTAGGATTACTTAAATAACTATAAAATTATAGAGTGAAAATACAATGATAAATAAAAAATTACTACAATGGTTAAATATCATTACTTTTGTGGCAACATTTGCGATCAATTACTTGGCTACTGGTTTTGAGCTTGGAGGTTATAACACTGGCGAATTGTCTGATCTAATTCCGAATCTTTTTGTTCCTGCAGGGATAACTTTTTCTATTTGGGGTGTAATTTATTTCTTTTTAGCAGCTTTTTCCGTATATCAAGGAAGGGATTTATTTAAAGACAATAAAATTGAGATGCCTTATTTAGATAAAATAGGATATTGGTTCATTATTAGTAATATTGCAAACGCGGCTTGGATCTTTTTCTGGCATTTGCAAGTAATTCTACCTCCAGCCTTAATATTGTCTTTAGTGGTTATGATCATTATTTTAATTTCCTTAATAATGATCTATTTAAGGCTAGATATCGGTAAAACCGATATAAGTAGAGGAGAAAGAGTTTGGGTTCATGCTCCTTTTAGTATATATCTGGGTTGGATAACTGTCGCAACAATTGCTAACGTAGTTGCTGTATTGGTTTCTGCTGGAGTTGATCCTTTTGGACCGATTCCTGAGTTTTTAACGGTATTTGTAATATTGGTTGCTGTAATAATCACCTATCTTATCTTATTCTTAAGAAAGGATTGGGTGTATAGCTTAGTAATAGTTTGGGCGATCTTAGGTATATACCTCAAACAAACTACAGGAAATCTTACAGTCGCCATTACCGCTTTAATCGCAGTAATAGTGGTTGCCATAGGAATAGTGTATACGGGGTATAAATTACTCAAAAAATAATATTGATAATGTAATTAGATAACTTTTGTAATTATTGGTTTTTTTTTCTTTTTTTATATTACTATTTAGCTAAAAAATTTATAGGTTCAGATATTTTTGAAATAGAGGTTGAGTGAAATTTTTTCAGAAATAAAATTAGCATACAAGATTGTTGAAGGAGTAGTGAATAATACTCCTATCATGAGATCAAGAACGCTTGACACATTAATAAATGCTAAGGGAATATATATTAAATGTGAAAACTTTCAGAGGACGGGTTCGTTCAAATTTCGAGGTGCTTGGAATGCCCTCAGTCATCTTTCAAAAGAAAAAAGGAAAAGAGGGGTTATTGCTCATTCTTCCGGTAATCATGCTCAAGCCGTCGCATTAGCAGCAAAAATATTAGGAGTGAAAGCGGTAATTGTAATGCCCGAAAATACTTCAGAGTTAAAAAAGAAAGCAACCGAACATTATGGAGCAGAAATCATTTTCTCTGGCAATAGGCCCCAAGATCGAGCAATCATGGCTGAAAGTATTGCTCAAGAAAAAGGTTATAGTTTAATTCATCCTCATAATGATTATCAAGTCATTTTTGGAGCAGGAACGGTTGCTTATGAATTTCTTAGAGATGTAAGAAAATTAGATTTAATACTTGCTCCCGTTGGCGGAGGAGGCCTATTAAGTGGAACTGCTATAGCGGCAAAAGGATTGCTTCCAAATATAAAAGTAATAGGAGTAGAACCCAAAAAAGCCGATGACGCTTATCGATCATTTAAATCAGGAAAACATATCACGGGAGAAAATCCAGATACCATTGCTAATGGATTAAAGACATCTTTGGGTGAAAATACATTTCCTATCATTCAAGAACATGTAGATGATATTATAACTGTGAGCGAAGAACAAATCCTCAAATCAATGATTTTTTACCTTGAGCGACTAAAAATTGTTGCTGAACCCTCAGGGGCAGTATCGCTCTCACCTCTATTATTCCAGTTGTTGGATGAAAAACTAACAAAAAATAAACGCATTGGTGTGATTCTAAGCGGAGGAAATGTTGATTTAATTCAATTCTTTTCCAATCTTAAAACTCATCCCAGTCTGTAAGTAAAATTAAAATTATTATAGATTAAATTATGCCTGAACTCCCTGAAGTCGAAACTTATAAACGATATTTTGCATCAACAGCCTTAGGTCAACAAATAGATAATATCAAAGTTAAGGATGATAGAATTTTAAAAGTAGAAGAAAATGAATTTATTAATACGCTTCAAGGTAATAGTTTTAAATCTGTAACTCGCCATGGGAAATATTTATTTATAGAATGCAATTCAATATTTTTAGTGATGCATTTTGGTATGACAGGAGATTTAGAGTATTATCATCACAATGAAGAAGAACCTGCCTATACTAAAGTATTATTTGAATTTACAAACAATTATATCTTATCTTATATCTCAACAAGAATGTTTGGTAAGTTAGATATCACAGATAACATGAGGGAATATATCCAGAAGAAAAGGCTGGGTCCCGATGCATTAACTATGAGCTATGAAGATTTTATCAAGAGTCTAGAAAAGAGGACCACTAATATAAAAACTGCCTTAATGAATCAAAGCATTGTTTGCGGAATTGGCAATATTTATTCTGATGAAATTTTATTTAGATCGAAAATCAATCCTTTGACCAGAATAAATGTTCTAGAAGAAAGGCAATTAAGACAATTATTTTCAAATATTAAGGATGTGTTACTTTATGGGATCGAAAAAGAAGGAATATTATCAACTTATTCTGATAAATTTCTCATCCCTCATCGAAATCAAGAGGATGAATGCCCACTTTGTAAAAGGAAAATTGAAAGATATGAAATTTTAGGCCGACATGGCTTCTTCTGTCCAAATTGTCAAAAGCTACACTAATCAATGTAATATACTATAACTTATTATTTGAGAAATATAGACTTTAAAATTAAATATCTTAGATTTAATATGTTTTTATTGAAATCGTATAAATCATATATCAATTTCTCATTTTTCCTTAAAGATTCTGGAATAAAATCTAACTTAATACATATTGGGATAATGATTTTATCATTCTCAAAGGCACTAATCCATTGACTCTTTACCTCTGCAGAACTTAACGCTTCTTTTGAGCAAAAAAGAAGCATAATATCAAATTTATCAATAGCATTTTGAGTAAATTCAAAAATATCACCATCCATTTCATGAGTTAAATAGATTTTTTTATTAATCTCAGGGAAGTCTTTTAATTTTTGTATTAGTTCCGATATTTTATATAATTTTAAATCATCTGGATAAAAACTCATGAATAAGGTTATCGGTCTTTTTAATAATTTTTGATAATATTCAATTTCGCCTAAAATATCTGCCGATTTCGGTTTACGGAGAAAATAAGAAAGAATTTTCATATTTTCTTCAAAACTAACCTGTTTTTTACGAATTTTTGGTTTAAGCCCCCTATATGTCAGAAATAAACCAATTATTGCTCCTAATCTTATCAGAACAAGAATGGTTCCATTTGCAATATTGTCTAAAAAGCCACATAACGAAATAAATATCATTCCTAACCCTAAAAAGCGAAAATTATTTCTAATCGAGTTTTTAGAAATAAGAGATTTGTAGAGATACCCTATACCAGAGAAAATAAAGACAAAAACAATTAATATAATTCCGAAAATCCCTGTGATTAAATTAATTTTTAGACTTATCTTATGATAAAAGCTTGCTAAGGGATAGCCAAATGAATTAACTGAGTTGATTGGGTCGAGAAACAAGCTTATTAAAAATAATATTCCTATTAATTCTAAGAAGTAAATGATATATATTTTTTTTGAGGGCAAAAGGAGCTCCGCAGCTACATATTGGCTAAAGAAAACAGTAAATGGAAGTTGAATCCAAGTTAAATAAATGTAAACTAAAAGAGTATTACTTGAGTTAGTAATAATCACCAAAAAAAAATCTAAAACAACAGGTAGCCATGCAAAACTAACACTTATCATCGATAAACTCAACATTGTAAGTAAGGTTTCTTTCATTTTGCGAGATTTGTAGAAAAAGTAAAACCCTAATCCATATCCAAAGAGTAATATAGCTAGTGTAGAAAATCCTATTAGCCAATCATCAAAATTAAAACTAACCATATAAGGATTTCACCTAAAATTTATAGTATATAACCTATATTTAGTAATGTTTCTTTTTATTTCTATGCTATTAAAAGGAATAAAACACTACTCACAGAGTCCTCTTCTCAATAGCGTTCCAACTAGGGATTTAGGGAGTTCTGGAAAGACAATCTTTCAAAAGAGGTTACTTTTATGGTCTTCTTATTTCAATAATTTTCTCAGCAATGTTATAGAATGCATTTTCGACGTTCTTACCCGTAAGAGCCGAGGTTTCAAAATATTCTAAGTTCAATTGGGTGGCTAGCTTCTGAGCCTCATTAGTAGCAATTTTCCTTTCATTCTTTAAATCACTCTTATTTCCAAAAATACATCCTACTAACTCGTGATCAATAATCAAGTTTTCATCGATATCTTTAAACCACTGACTTATACTTTCAAAAGATTTAGGATTTGTTAAATCAAATATCAGAAGAACTGCTTCAGAACCTTGATAAAAATGCTTTCGCATAAGTTCCCACTTACTTTGACCTGCTAAATCCCATAAAATAAGCTCAATTATATTATCCTTAACTCTAAAACTCTTTTCTGTTATATTTGTACCCATAGTAGGGATATAGCTTCGTTTGAACGCATTATCTGTGAACCGTAAAATTGTACTTGTTTTTCCTACACCTGGATCTCCAACAACTACAATTTTTGCCTTGAAATCGACATTTTTTTCAAGATTATTGTCCTTATCGGGGAAAGCTTTAGAAGGATGCTTTTTAATTTCCTTAATCCTTAGTTCTTTTAAGAGAGATTGAATACTATCTCGAAGGAACTCAATTTCCTTAAAAATTTCGGACTTATCTTGCTTTTGATTTTCTAACTCGATGATTTTTCTTGTGGTTTCATTAAATAGCGAATTCAAATAGTTCATGTATTTATAAAAAATGACGTCTTCAATTTCTCGAAATAAAAATGTAATCGCCGATTGAGCTACTTTACCCCTTCTGGAATCATCGTCCCGTTCTATATATTTAATTAATCCTTTAAGCTTTAGAGAAGGAAAAGGAATTATAATAAGCGATTCTGGCATATATCCATGATCAGCTGAAAGGATAGTCACAGTTTTTATACTTACCAGCATACAAATGTTTTCAGGTAAGTCAGATGGAAAGAAAAAAATTGGGTTTGGACCTATATCATCATCAAATTCCGTATACACTAAGGAGTGTATAATATTTCTTTCCATTCTCAAACCTCAACGCAATTAAATTTTCAAAAAAAAAAATTTCACTTTTACTACTCTGGTATTATTGAAAAATTAACAATATTTATTATTTGGTTATTGCCAAATTTTAAATAGTCATTGTTGATACAAATAAATTTTATTGCTAAATATCATACTCTACCAACTATATAAGATCTAGATAGAAACAATATTAATTGAATTAGATAAATGAAGTATACAGAGATTGAGCTAATTCAGTAAAAGCTTTATCAACGTTCTTACCTGATAAAGCGGATGTTTCAATAAAATCAAGGTTTAAATACCCCGCTAATTCTTTAGCATTTTCTAGCTTAATCCTAACGTAATCTTTTAGATCACACTTATTACCAATGACATAACCGATTAAGGTATTTTGTTCTTTAAATTGATTTTGTATATCTAAAAACCAATTCGATAAATTTTCAAAAGATTTGGGATCTGTTAAATCAAAAACTAATATGAATCCATCTGAACCAACGTAGAATTGATGACGCATAGTGCTAAATTTTTGTTGGCCCGCTAGATCCCAGATTACAAGTTGGATAATGGTGTTATTAATTTTAAAAATCTTATCACTAACATGAACGCCTAAAGTGGGAATATAACTTCGCCGAAAAGCATTATTAGTATATCTTAGTATCAAAGAGGTTTTTCCTACACCTGGGTCACCCAGTACAATGATTTTAAATTTAAAATCTATCATTGTTGAATCCTTAAGTTTAACTTTTGGAAATTCCATCGATTCTGATTTCGAAGTCTCTTCAATCCTTAATTCTTTGAGTAGATTTTTGATTTTGAGATTAATATTGTTGATTTCTTTTTCGAATTCAATTATCCTAGCTTTATTGAGCTCTAAATTCCTAAAATCTTCTCCGATCTCTTCAAAAGGAGAACTTAATTGCTCAAAATACTTGTAAAAAATGACATCATTCACATCTTCGAATAAAATAGCGATTGCTGATTGACCAATACCCCCTCTGCGTTTGGGGTCTTCCCATTTAATATATTTAATTATACCCTTTAATTTTAGCGAAGGAAAAGGTAAAATAACTAGATTCTCTGGAACGTTTCCATGCTCTCCCGAAAGGACTGTCACAACTTTTATACTGATATGCATTTTATTTACGGTTGGAAAATTACTCGGAATGCATACGATAGGATTAGGGCCTATCTCGTCATCTAGCTGAATGTATAATACAGAGGAGATAATATTTTGGTCCATCATTTAATGGGTTTTGTATTGGTTTATGGATTCCAATTAATCCTTTTGTTTGTAGATTATATTATCATTTTCTAATTTAAATTTTAGTTTCTCATAATAAATAAAATACGAATGAAAGGGAATGAAATTAATCTTTGATCTTTTCTAACAATGATAAGATTCTATAAATCGTGGTTCTTTGATGGAAGGGAATATTGGGATCAAGAGATAAATCGTCAACCATATACATTACATTACTTGCATGAACTGCCGGAGAGTCATCTCTTTTATTTAATTCATCGATCCCTCTCTGGGCAATTCGCTTAATGTTGCGGGGTACTGATCGATCATTAATCATACCGTTAAGTAATTGCTCCACCTTACCAAAAGTGTCTAATACTAAATCAGTAAATTCTTTTTCATGGCTCATTTTAAGATCACCAAATAACAGATTTACAGAAATAAAGTTAGTAGGAATGATTTTGGGAATATTAAATAAAATATAATTTTTGTGTTTTTCTCTTAGTTATTTTAAAAATCATATATACTCCTCTAAAAAATCCCGAATTCACGTATCTTTTTCATTAACTCGGGTATTTGGTTGTCAAATGATTTTAGTAGTTCGTGATATTCTTTGTGTAATTTATTATAGTCTTTTAATTGACCCGAATTAATATGTTGTACAAAATCATTGGAGATTTTGGTTGTATTTTCAAACATTTCATCAAATTTCGAAATGCTGATGTTTAGGTTATTAGAAATTTTTTTTCTCTTCTTTCGACCAAGATTTCTTAACTTACCTCTGGGGATTCGTAATTTTTCAATTAACTCATCACATTGAGTTAGAAATCCGTAGGCTAATTGTTTATCTTTCTCATTTAATTTATTTTCGATAATCTCTGTTCTCCACGTATTAATCCGCCCTCTGGCAAAGGTATCAAAATTTAAAGAGATGGAATCAATTCCTTCTCGTACCAAGAACCGTAGAAAATTGGGGTCATCACTAGGAGCTTGACCACATATTCCAACTTTTCTATTATTTTCGTGGGCTACTTTAATTAGATGGCTAACAGCCCTCCGTATTGCTTCACTATTGGTGATATAATTATATTTTCGAGAAAGTGTAATTAATTTTTCGTTATCTCGTCCTGCCCCAAATATCAGTTGAGTTAAATCATTACTTCCTATGGAAAATCCATCAAATGTTTGGCAAAATCTATCAGCAAGAAATATATTTGAGGGAATTTCTGCCATGCAATAGACTTTTAATCCGTTTTCTCCCCGGATTAAACCTTGCGATCTCATTATTTGATCAATTTGAGCGGCTTCTTCTGGTGTTCTACAAAAAGGAATCATTGGAATAATGTTAGTTAAACCCCATTCTCTTGCTTTTTTAATTGCTTTCAGTTCTAAGATAAATGCATTCTGAAAATCATCCGAAACATATCGAGAGGCTCCTCGAAATCCTAGCATGGGATTATTTTCGTCACTTTCATAAAACCAGCCTCCGACAAGGTTCTCATATTCGTTCGTCTTAAAATCGGACAAACGAACTACACAAGGTGCAATTTCACCATCTTGTAATTCTTTCCACACTCCTGCCGCTATAGTTGCTATTCCCTCTGCTAGTTTTTCGATATAAAACTCGACTTTATCATCATATCCTTCTGTTAATTCCCTTATTTTGTCAATAGTAAGGCGTAAACGCTTAATTTCTTCATTAAACGGATCCTTATGATAGAGATCGCTTTTTTTAATAGATTCAATTTTTTTTCTCTGCTCTAATAAAATATCATATCTCATAAGTAAGGTATCAAAATCAATTAAAGCATTGGGATGGATTTGAATCTCGTCGTTAATAATAAACTCTAAGCGGGCCAAACCCGTGCCGTCAGGATGTTTTCCAGAACTAAGAGCACCTTTAGGGATTCCTAAGTTTACTAATACTTTCGTTTTCGTCTTAGGGAGCTTTGAAAATTCGATGGTATCATAATCATATTCTACTTCTTTTGTCCAGATACGCGGTTCGCCCTCACTGCAGTCAATAGTAATCGATTGAAGATCAGATTCTCGTATTTTTTCTTTTATCAGTTCCACAATGTCATCAGCGCCCACAATTGATGTGATGTTAAGTTCTCTGGAAACAATAGCTGCATGGCAGGTTGGACCACCTCGCTCCGTAATTACACCTCCAAGATTGGCCATATAGCTTGTCCAGTCGGGGTTGGTCTCCTCCGTAATTAATATATCGCCCTCTTCAAGAAGATAAGCTTCATTAATCGATTCAATGACTTTGACTTTTCCATATCCTATCCGTCGTCCAATAGCAGTGCCTGAATTTTCAATCAAATAATTTTCTGAGATAAGTTTATTTGCGTCTTCTAATAAGTAAAAGATCTCTTCAGTATCTCCCTTTTGAGAATGAACTGTTTCGGGTCGAGCTTGTACGATATAAATTTTACCATTATTACCCAATGCCCATTCAATATCCATAGGTACACCATAGTGTTTACGAATTTTGATGGCATATTCGGCTAAAACTTTTACTTGTCGTTCATCTAAACAGAATCGTTTTTGTTTGTCCTTATTAACAGGTTTTGTGATGGTTCCACCTTTTTCTGTATCAAAAATCATAGTCTTTTCTTTTTTTACTAAACTTTTACTTATTATTTCTAAGCTAGGTCCGTGCTTAAATACTATGAATTCGTCGCCTTTTTCTACTCCTTGTACAATTAATTCCCCAAGTCCCCATGTTCCTCGTATAACAACTACATTTGGATTACCCGAATCTGGATCTTCGGAGAACATTACTCCCGAAGCCTTAACACCGTTTTTACCTCCAGCCATCTCTTGCACCCCAACGCTTAATTTTACAGCAAAATGATCAAATCCAGCTCTTTCTCTATACATAGTCGCTCTTGTCGTGAACACACTGGCCATATCCTTTAATATGTAATCTAAAACATCTTTCTCTCCAGAAATATTCAAATGTGTATCTTGTTGACCTGCAAATGAAGCGTCAGGTAAGTCTTCTGCTGTTGCTGAGCTTCGAATTGCAAATGTGGTTTCTTCTCCAATTTGATCAATTAATCGGTGATATGCTTCTAAAATTTCATCTCTCAAAATGTCGGGAATTTTAGCTTTCTCGATGATGTAGCGAATATTTGCGCATAATTTATCGACTTCCTCAATGGATTTTATATCTTCTTCCAATAATTGAGACGATATTCGCTTTATATCACGAGATATAAGCTCTCGTAATGAAACTTCTTCCTCTTTAATTGTAAAAAAATTAGTATCTAACACATAATCGAACGCCTTTGCGGTGACTGCAAAACCTAAAGGAACGGGAATTCCAAAAGAGAGCAATTCTCCAAGCGAAGCATTCTTCCCCCCCACTATTGGGACATCTTCCCTTCGGACATCTTCAAAAAATAGTATATATTTATATTTTCTAGGCTCCATGAGTTATGATGTTTCTATTTTTATTAATCAGATTTTCTTAATTATAATTAAACTACAAAAAAAAAAGTAAGCATTCCTATAAAGTTCTTTTCTGATAGTTGAATTAATTTATTATTTTACTAAAATGCCATACTTTTTCTTATACAAATATATTCCAACTACAGAAAAGATAAGCATATAAAAAGAATACACTTCAGTAAATGAAGTTGGTACAACTTCATATAAACCTGTAATAATATCCCAGCGTTGAAAACTATCATAACTACTCGTAAAAATTAGGAATAATAAGAAACTCCATAAAAGATTTCTTTTACTAATTGGAATTTTTTTGTGAAGAATCACAAATAATTGAAATATCCCAATTGCAAGATGAAGAATTGGACCTACAATTAGACTAAATATATCTACTACTTGAGAAAACATAAATATAGCAATATTTAGGAATCCATAGAACGTAATACAAGAAATAGAGTTTAATAATACCGATTCAAACCTAAAGATACAAGTTAGCCCAATCAAGATTAAGCTCAAATA
>SDNW01000056.1 GCA_004524725.1 Promethearchaeota archaeon | reverse complement strand
GTAGCGGGTTTAGAAGTTAATCTAGATTTTATACTATTGATTGCAGGTTTAAGTTTAGCAAGTGGAATTGTAGTAATAGGGAGAGGAGTAATAAAAAATGTGGGAACGATAACAGAATTACACCCCAGTACTGCTTTCGCAAGTGAAATCCCTACAGCTGTAATTTTGTTTTTCGGCACATTATTGGGTATTCCTTTGTCTGGTTCCCATATGTTAGTTGCCTCCTTAGTTGGATTATCTAAAGCAAGAAGAGCTCCAATGAGCAAGGGTTTATGGAAGATTGTATTAGTATGGTTATTGACATTTCCCGTTGCAGGAATCTTATCTGCCCTTCTGTATTTTCCAATCAATGGATTTATTTAAATATTTAAATTAATGATTTAAATGATTCAAACTCAAATTATGATTAGGTATAAAATTTCTATAATAAATTAAGTGTAAAAAATTTAAATAGGAAATGATATATATCTGCATAAGAAATTCAAATTTTTACGTTAGACTTTTATCAAAATGACAAATCAAAATTCACAAGTAGAAAAAATACCTAATTTCTGGAAAGCAGTTATCATACATGGTTTTTTTGGTGTTATTGAATATATCCTTATATTAATCACCATCTTTATCTATGTTTCCAACCTCGCATTTTTAATTATATGCATTGGAATCATTAGTGTATTGTTTATGATATTAGTTTATGCTCTCGTATCTAAAAATCCTTATTATCATGTTGGATGCATAGGATTAATTTGTAGTACTATTATTCCATCTACGATTGCATTGATATTTTTTATTGGTTCTACAACATGGTCTTATGAACCAATTAAGATCTTCATTATCTCTGCCTTAGCTATTGAGATTGTGTATATATTCGTTCTCATAAAAGAAGTTTCCCAGAACAAATATCTGAGCTATTTCCATGATTATTATATGATGGGCTATCCAATAAGGGTCATGAGTTCACTAAAAGCGACATTTTTCAGTGTAAAAAGTTTTGATAAACTTGCTAAGGGAAGACAATATTGGCAAGATCAAGATCCCGAAGAGGTTAAAAAACTAAAGGAAGAGTTTGAAGCATTTAAAAAAAAACATAAAAAGAGAGTGTTAATCGCTATTCAAAGTATAGGATTTTTAGCTTTAAATATCACTTTCTTTGTATCCTTATTGTTATAATCGAAGAATAATAATCTGTCCTTTTGTTAAAATGCTGATATATAATTAAAATATCTACATCATGATGTAAATGAGGAAGATTTTTAAAGCATTTAATAATATCGCTTTGACCTCCTGTGGGCCATTTTCCATTAATTCATCATTAAAATATTCCTAATTTTATCTAATTTCTTAATTATTTTTTTTCCATTTTTTTCAAAAGGATTACCTTCACAGAAGATTGTAATACTATGTTTAAAGTTTTTAAAACTCTCAGGAAGAGTTGTTAATTGATTATAGGAAACTTCAAGACTTTTTACATTTACAAGATTAGTGAGAGAATCTGGGAGCTGGACAATTCGATTTTTGTTTAAATATAACGTAGTTAATTTTTGTAGGTTGCCAATAGATGAAGGAATTGATACTAATTGATTACTTTCCAAAATCAAATCCGTTAATTTTGCAAGGTTCCCTACTGATTCTGGTATAGAATTAATTTGATTATTAGTTAATTCTAAATACTGCATATTTTGACATTCTCCTATTGACTCAGGAACTTTAGTTAATTGGTTATTTTTCAATTGAAGCATTTGCAATTTTGATAGGTTACTTATTGAAGATGGAATAGAGGTAAATAGATTACCTTCTAATAGAAGTCCACGGATATTTGGGAGCCTAAAGAAAGAATCAGGGAGATTAGAAATCTTATTATTAGTTAATCTTATAACATCCAATTTTTTAAGATTTCCAATTGAAGAGGGGAGGGTTTCTATTTGATTATTAGAAAAATCAAGAAGAGTTAAATTTTCTAAATTAGATATAGATTTAGGTATATCAGCTATTTGATTATTACTTAATTCTAATTTCTGTAGGAGTTCCAAATTTCCTATAGACTCAGGAATCTGTTTTATTTTGTTTTTATTTAGATGAATTTGCTCTAAACTTTGACATTTTCCAATTGAATCGGGAATTAATTCAATTTTATTATCCTCTAAACCTAATATTTTTAGGTTTTTAAGATTGCCTATAGATGGAGGAATATTAGTTATTTGATTTTTCTTCAACCAAAGTGTTTCTAAATGAATAAGATCACCGATGAATTCAGGAAGTTGAGTTATTTGACTGTCCTCTATAAGAAGATATCGTAAAAACGGTAAGTTTTCAATAGATTCAGGAAATTTTGTTAATTGCTGCGCATTTAAACCTAGCTCGACAACATGATCATCTTCACTTTTAAAACCTCGGTAATTCTGACTAATTTGATCGACAAGTGGGATAACATTTCCCCCCAAAAACTCTTTTTCGATAATTTTTAAAGCATCAAATTCCTCATCATGCAAATCTATCCCATTATTATTTTTCATAAAGATATTTTAGTTATTATTGTAAATAAATGTTTATATAGAAGAGAAATATCTGAACCCTTAACCAGTATATGTCCAAAATAGATATCCAGAGTATAACTAAAATTCTTGAATCAAATATTGCGACCTATTTTAATTAGAAAAGGAAAAAGGGAAAGCTTAAAGATCGATCTTTTCAAATCTCGCTTGAAAAAAACGCAGATACTTGGGTTCATACACCATCCTTAATCCCGCAATCTCCGCTCGCTTCTCATATAAATTGATTACAGAATCCGCAGTATATTCCATATGTGTATTGGTGTACACTCTTCTTGGGATTGTTAATCTTACTAACTCTAATTTAGGAAAGATATTTTCTCCCGTCACTTTATCACGCCCTTTTGAAATAGCACCGCGTTCCATACTTCTAACTCCAGAGTCTTCATAAATCGCTGCTGCTAGGGTTTGCGCGGGCCATTTTTCACGTGAAAGATGAGGTAAAAATTTTAGTGCGTTAAGAAAGACAGCATGGCCTCCTGTAGGCTTTACGATGGGTACGCTAGCATCCATTAATAAGCTGCCGAGATAACGGACCTGATTGATACGATATTTTAAGTATTTATATTCAGCTCCTTCTTTTAAACCGCGAGCGAGAGCCTCCATGTCTCTGCCTGCCATTCCACCGTATGTATGTAGACCCTCGTAAACCACAACCATGTTACGGGTAGCCTCAAAGATTTCCTTGTCGTTTGTAGCAAGGAATCCACCGATATTAACCAAACAATCCTTCTTAGAGCTGTAGATACAACCATCGGAATAACTCATCATTTCACGTAAAATTTCAATGATAGGAGTATTCTCATATCCTTTTTCACGTTCTCGGATGAAATATGCATTTTCACTTGAGCGAGTTGCATCATAAATAATTTTTAGCTTATAATCATCACAAAATTCACGTAATTTTCGTAGATTTTCCATGGACACCGGCTGTCCTCCAGCCATATTCACATCCTGTTCTATATTGACAAACGCGATCTTATCTATACCATATTCATCAATATAGCCTTGTAACTTCTTAAAGTCCACATTACCTTTAAAGGGATGTTCATTCTCAGGATCATGGGCTTCATCTATAATACAATCGACCATGGTTCCTCCTGGTAATTCGACATGCAATTTTGAGGTGGTAAAATACATATTACGGGGGACAATCTGTCCTGGTTTAACCAAATGGCTATACATCAAATGTTCTGCGCCACGGCCTTGATGAGTTGGGACCATGTATTTATAGCCCAGTATATCTTGAATTGCTTTTTCTAAATGATAGAAATTACGGGCGCCAGCATAGGCCTCATCACCTATCATCATACCTGCCCATTGATTATCGGACATTGCGGATGTTCCAGAATCAGTTAGTAGATCTATAAATACATCTTCGGACTTTAACAAAAATGTATTATAGCCCGCTTCTCTGATCGCTTCTGTTCTTCGCTTCTCATCGGGCATTCCAACATGTTCAATGACTTTTATTTTAAAGGGTTCAACGGGTCCTTTCATGATTTTGTTCACTTATCAATATACTTATTTGAATAAGTTTAGCTGACTTGAAAAAGCTTTCTGAAATTTCTTCCCATGCTTTTCCCATTGTAATTAGATAATACGCAACTTACCTTTATCGATGGAGTATTTTAATCTTTAAGGAAAATGAGAGCGTAATGTTTAATTTCTTAAAGAAAAGTTAACAATAAAAAGATAAATTAGCTTTGTAGTCTAATATTTTTTCGCTTTTAGAGAAAACATCATCGGTATAGAATGTTTAAATGTTTGGAACTCCCAATATCCATCCTCTTTTCTTTTCATATCGGGATGAATTTGAAAGAAAGAAAAAGGGAACTCATGTAGGAATAAAAGTTTAAAATTCACTTGTAGAAGAGCGTTAATGATATCTCCTATTGGATGGAACCAATCGTACGTTGTTTTATTTTTAATCATCGCGTTTGTATCAACATAACTTCCAACCTCATCAAAACGATATGGTTTGCCCTCATTAAAGTAATCATACCCTATATTGAACTCATTTTTGTGTTTTTCGTCAATTAAATTACCAAAAGGGTGGTTCTCGATAATGTAAAAGATTCCCCCCGCTTTTAAGAAATTATCGATAATTTCTGCCCATTTATATAAATCTGGGAGCCAACCAATTACTCCATAGGAAGTAAACACAATGTCAAACTTATTATCTAATACGTTAGGTAAATCATATATGTTTGAGTGGACAAATGAAGCGGGGATTTCCAATTCTTCGCTCAACGTCCTTGCTAAAGTTATAGCATTCTCGGAAAAGTCAATTCCGGTGACAATCGCACCCTCACGAGCCCAAGAAAGAGTATCCATTCCAAAATGGCATTGCAAATGGAGCAAAGTTTTTCCTTTAACTTCAGTAAGCTCTTCACGTTCAATTGATAAAAGTGAGGTTTTTCCTGCTTTAAATCCTTCTAAATCATAGAATTTAGATTTGGCATTAATATCGACTAATTCATTCCAGCGTTTTAAATTAGCATCAAAATAATTTTTATAGTGCTCCAAACCTATCACTGCTCTGGTTAAAATGAGAGTTTGGTTAAATTCTTCTCAGAATCGGCTTTACCACTCAGAATTGTAGAGTTACATTTGAAATTTTCAAAATTAAGATGAGAGTTTGGAGCAATAATACAATTTTCAAGCTTCAAATTATTCCCTAAGATAACATCATCAAAAATTATTGTATTAGAAAGCTCAACATAGTCACCGATCTTTACATTAGCTCCGATATAGACATTTGGACCGAGAAGGACATCATCTCCAATCTCAACATTACCTTCTAAATAAACAGGTTCTATAAATGTTGGATAATCCCCTATGTAATTATCAATGTGATTTGAGATTTTTGTAAAGAGAGATTTGAGCATATTATTCAATTCCTCTTTGGAAATACTTTTAATATCTACCAAAATTCTTTCAATCGCTTTTAATTCTTCCTTCATTTCTATTCAATCCTTTTAGTAATTATTTATAGTCCCATTATCGAAATTAATTTCTCTATATTTGTCCCAGTTTTGGCACTTGTTGTTACTACTTCGATTTTAGGGTTTAATTTTTTTGCGTCGGCAATCATTTTCTCGATATCTGTTCCTAATCGTTCTTTTAAATCGATTTTATTGATTACTGCGATATCAGACATTTTAAAAAGCATGGGATGCTTTTCGATCACCCATTCGCCTTCGGTTGTGGAAACTACAACTATTCTCTTATCGGTTCCTAAGATAAAATCAGAAGGGCAAATTAAATTCCCAACATTTTCAATAAAAAGGAGATCATAATTCTGTAAATCTTTATTCTTAATAATTTGGTGAATATGATATGCATTTAAAGCACATTCACGTCCAGTATTGATTTGAACAGTTTCAGCATTGTGGGCTTCTATCCTGTCAGCATCTACACGTGTGGTGATATCCCCACATATAACCAAAGTTCGATACTTTTTTTGGACTTTATCTACGATCTGAGAAATAATCTCTGTCTTTCCCGCCCCAATTGCACCCACGATGTCGAAAGATTTAATCTGATTATTTTTAAGATCTAAATTAATTTTTGAGGCTAGTAATTCGTTTTCTTTCTCGACTTGCTTTTTAGTATATACCACAGAATCACGTATTTCATCCGATGATAAATTTATACTTTCCAGTTCTTTTATTCGTGATATTTCTTCTTCATTATTATTTGGCATGATTAATTCAAATTGATAAGTACTATAAATAAATTTAAGAGTAAAAATAATAATTCTCCATCCAAAAAAAATAATATGCTTATCTATCATATCTCAAAATTATTATATTCGCCGATAAAACAAGACAACCTCCGATAATAGTAAAAATTGAGAAGGAAGGAAAGAAAAATAAATTAATGATAACAGAAACAATAATCTCAGAATAGGAGAGAATAACAATATTTCCTCCCTGGTCATTTTTTACACCTATATTATAAAGAGTAAAAGCAAAAGCAGTTGGAATAAAACCTAGCAATAAACTAATCAAAAAGTCGCCTAAAGTAAAATTGAATAAATCATTAAACCCTACCGGTAAGAAAAGGATTACGATAGATAGTGTTGAAAACCATGTCAAAAAAATATCAAAATTCCCTACATTTTTTGATGATAAATTATTTCTTTTCCGTTGATTGTAAATTTTTTTCTTGGAAAATATCAAAATCCCAAGAGTAAACCCTGAAAGTAACCCAAAAATTAATCCATATGACAAGAGGGTGCCTGACCAAAATTCCATGATAATTGAGACCCCTATAATTGCGAGAATAAAGCATATGTAGTTTAATTTTGAAATCTTCTCTTCTTTGGTAAACATGAGAAGAAGTAAGAGATAGATGCCACTTGTATACAATAAGAACGCGGCAAATGCCGTACCAGATATTTGAATCGTGAAGAAATAAAATAAGATAACTAAAGGATTAGTTATAGCAATGATGATTAAATATTTCCAATGAGACTTGAAGGATTCAGAAAAAAAACGAAGGGAAAAAGATTTGGTAGACAACATTAGAATGGTTAGAAAAATAGTTCCGAATAAACCTCGAAAAAATACTATTGAATAGATGGGAAAGGTCTTTAAGAGCGTAATAAAAAGCCCAACAGTTCCCATACAGATACCCGACAAAAGCATGGCTATTTTAGAGATTGTGGGAGTTACTTTCATGATCTAAATTATAAAAAAGTAATTAAATACAATAGCTTAGCATTCTTTTAATTCTATTGGATTTTTTGAATTCATAGCGGCTCAATTAGTCAACTCGTGCCCCACAATTGGGGCAAACATGAACACTTTGTAGTGTAGCTCCACAAATCTTACATAACTTTATCAATCTCTTCTTAGGTGGCTTAAGAGAAGTTATAGAGAGGGATTTCAGTGGTTCAGCGCCATCCTCTCGGATGGTTCCCATAGCTTCAGCAGCTTTTACTATACTTCCCGGAGGATTATGTTTCGTCTTTACTACGATTTCTTGACCAAAATAGCCCCCAATTCGAACTTTTCTTTCTTCTTGAACATCTGCTTGATTTTCTTCAATGATTTCTTCAATTTGTTCTTCAACTTCTTCGTCGAATACTTCTTCTTCATCAATTTCTATTAATTCTTCTTTGATAATCTCTTCTTCCTCGGGTTGATATTCTTCTTCATAAATAAGATTTACAAAATCTTCATCTAATTTCAGTAAGGTATCACATTGTACACATCGAAACAAGTGCCTAAATCCAATATTATTTTTGATTGAATAATGAGCAGCACAACAAGCATGGTACTTTACATCGCAATTATAGCATTTTAGAATTTGATCGGAGTGGAGTTCACAGATAGGACACAGTTCTTGTTGACAAATATCGCAAACTTCCTTGTCATCAAAATCGAGTGATAAAAGCCCAACTGCTAATTTCTCATAAAAAATTTTGTCTTCCTTAAGTATCGGATTTTGCTTACTTGGTTGGATAACTGTAAATTCTGTTTTATTTTGAACCAGAGAGCCAAGAATATTTGGAAATAACTTTGGATCATTGCAATAAAAAACTCCACTATGCGTTTCAGAAGATATAACCTTTAATTTTACATCATCATCATAAAATTTGCTGTCCCCAACACGAATAATATCGATAAAAGCATAGAAGTTACGTGCTTTCACCAATAAATCATAAAGCGCATTGTGATAATCTTCAGATAAGTCACTAGGAACATCTGAAATAATGATAACGCGATAATTTTTCCTCGATTCTTGACTTTTTCGAAAAATGTATGCCAAAATCTCGAAAATTCCATTCTCAAGAAGGCTATGTTTGGTCTCTCGTGTATCCCATTTATCCTCTAATCTATCGAGAATCTTATCCGTATCTTTCTCATCATAAAGGGTAAAAGGATTGTCATTATCTTGAAAAATAACTAATCCATAGGAAGCTAAAATGTTAAAATTATTTTTTTCTTTAATAAATGAATTTAATCCCTTGATAAGTATCTTTTTTTTGAGGAAATCAGATATGAGATCAATGTAAAAGATAAATTCCTCTGAATTTATTGACGGTTTTTTGAAAAATGTAGCATCCGACATAAATCAATTCATTTTAGCCATTTGATAAAATTATATAATAAGAATAATGGGAGAATTTTTATTTATTTTTATTGAAAAATCCTCTCTTTCTTAAAAAAAATAATATAAGTTAGATAATGAAATTTTGATCATTCTAATTTATGACCACAGAATGGACAAATTTCCCCTTTTTTAAAATCAGAAGTAAAATCAGTCCCACATTCAGGGCATGCGCTGTATTTTAATGTATTTCCTTCTGAGGAAAGTAATGATTTTTTTTTGGTAACGGGAGGTAATTTATTCACTTTGTTCTCTTCAGGAGTATCTTGATAGGGTTTTACTTTTTGATATATTAATTTATCACCCATTTTTTGAACAGTATAAAGTTTTCCAAAATAACCTCCAATCCAGACGACTTGTGGCTTTTCTTTTAGATTTGTCGATTCCTTAGTTGAGGGGATAAGAAGGCTTTTTTCTTTACTGAGATTTCCCTTCATGTTTAATTCTTTAATTTTTGGAATAGGTTTAAAATGTATATCTGACTCAAAGCTTTCCCCAAGATCTTCATTTAATTTAAGATATTCTTCTGCGGAATTAATCAAGTTATCTTGGGGCCTAACGAGTTCATCTTGGTTAATTTTTAGGAGCACATCACAATTGGGACATCGAAAAATATGAGGGATACCGATGTTGTTTTGAATAACATAATTAATTAGGCAACAATTATGAAAGGCAGAAGAACATTCTGGACAAATCTTTAGCTTATCATCAATACTTGCACATACCGGACAGATAAGTTCTGAACAAAAATAACACTTTTTTGTATGATATTCATCAGAAGATATTTTGAGTTCTTTTGCCAATTGAGAATAAAAATCATAATCACTACGCGTAATTTTTATTTTTTCCGACTGATCTTTAACGAGATCAACTATTTGTTTGGACTGAACTAATTTTTTAATTACTTGCTTAAATGCAGTCTTATCTTGTATATAGAAAATTCCGCCTTTAGTATCACTTGCCAGAATATTAAGTTTAACATCATCCTTAAAAAATCGTTTATCCCTCTCAGAGATTCTTATAATGTCTATAAAAGTAGGAAACACTTTAATTTTAGATACCAAACTAAATAAGGCATCGGTATAATCCTCAGAAAGATCACTTGGCGTGTCAGTGATTACAATGACACGATAGATTTTCGATTTTTTTCGTACCGTTTCCGCAATATAGGAAAAGATATAAAAGAGTCCATTTTCAAAAAAAGATTTCTTTTTGGGACGTAATTTCCAGTTTTCATCGATGGCATTCAATATTATAGTCGAATCTTTTTTACCAGTTAAAAAAATAGGATTCCCTTCTTCCTGAAAAATTAATAGTCCATAATGACCATTAAGATTGATTTTATTCTTTTCTGAAATATAATATTTTATAGCTTTTATGATGTCTTTCTTTTTAAGAATCTCTTTAGTAAGATCTAGATAAATAAATACATCTTCATGTGGACTTTTCATCGAAGGATAACCTTGGCAGAATTAAATTAAGTTAAGAGTCTTATTCTATAAATTTTATTATCTTAAAATAATTAAAAATTAATAATTATATTTCTTATTATTAAAAGTAAGAAACTCCATTTCAATAAATTAATCTATTGAGGATGAAAATGGAAGATTTTTTGAAACAATTAAATCTCTCAGATAGTGCTACTCAAATTTATCTTAAGTGTTTAGGTAAGGCTCCGCTTTCTTCTTTTGAAATTTATTCTATTGTTCCAACTTTATCTCAAGAAAAATATACTGAAACACTTAACGAGTTGCTGGAACTGGGATTACTTGTTCCCATTCAAACCGAAGATCCAAATATAATTATGACTTATTTATTTATCCCTCCCTTTAATCCAATCATAACTTATATTGCAAATATTAACGCGAATTTAGACAGTATAAAGAATCAACTCCATCAATTACTAACTAAAACTTTGAAGAACACCTTTGAAAAAAATTCTTTATTAGAATTGGATACGGTTTTTCAAGCAACCCAAGAAATAAAAAAAGATATCGAAGAAGAAACCATTATTCAAAAGCAAGATGTCGAAGACATAGTTCAGGGAATGGAAAATTTTAATATTATCGGTGATATTTTAAAAGATCTTCAACAAAGAGTTAAAGGCATCACCCAAACTGAGTTTTCCAATTTAATAAATATGGTTACGAAAATTAAAGATGACATTTTGACTCAATTAGCATATTTGGAATTAAAAAAGCATGAAGATTCCGTAAAGAAGTTAGTAGAGCGAATTTTCAAGCAAAATTCTGAAGATTTGATTAAAAACTTCACCTCCCGATTACATGAGTTAATCGAATTGGAGTTTAAAAATACCAGCGAGTCGCTTAATAACATAACAAAATCAGTTTTTCAATTTAGAGATGATTTTAAGATGTTATTAGTCAATACAGTAAATAATTATGAACAAAAACTCAACAGAATCATTGACATGATCAAAGCCAAAAAAGGGGGATTATCTGAAGATTTACAGCAATTTGAAAAACTTATTTTAGGTAATTTTGAGGTTATCATCAAGAATTCTGTAGATTCTGTAGCGGCTCTTAATAATCCAATCGATAAAGTAATGAAAAGTTATTTCCATTCCTATGTATCTCCCGAAAAAGTCCAACTATCGGATTTATGGTTTATCAATAGTATTTCAAGAGTTAATGAAAATATTATAAACTGGATTGCTAAATGTAATCATGAAATCCTGTTAATCTTACCAAAATTGGAGACTCACCTTTCATTAGATTCTTTTAAACCAATAAATAGCAATGCAAAGATCAAAATCGCATCATCAGAAGCGCACACGAATAGTTTCGCCAAAAATCTGAAATCCATAAAGAACCTTGAATATCGGATGTTAAAAAATGAGGATATAATCATTTTAAAAGGAGATGATAGCTTTCTATTAATCGGAATTCTTAACTCAAATACGCAAGATCCTCTCAATGATTTTATAGGATTTGCTACCAATCACTCTTCATATTTTAATCTCCTAAAGAGCTTTATTCATTCAATGTGGGAAAAAGGAAGCACAGAATTATATCAAGCCCCTCAAACTATAGGAACAAAAGCAGGGGATATTGCCCCTTCAAAACCTCTACAAACCACTCCGATAAAAAAGATTCAACCCTCAATGGAAGTTCCAGAGCATATTCGAGCAGACAAAAAAGAACCGACCATTTCCAAGCGTGTAGTTGTCAAGTCACCCTTTCAAGACAAAACTTTAGAAACATCTCAACCAAAAGGTACTCAAACCAATATAGATCTGACCCAAAAAATCCAACAACAAGTAGATTTCGTTTCAAAAACGCAGCCAAAACCGGGAGATGAAGCGGGAATTATGATAAATAATGCCTTCAATGAATTAGCCCAGAAACTCAACAAAATGAATGGCGAAGACTTTAGTAAGGAATTACAAAAAATAGCAGACTTAGTCTTAGAAAAGAAAGGATTTTCTGTAACTTTGCATAAATTACGGAGCACGATCAATCAATACAAGATGTTTGTCCATGCCTTAAGTAAAGAAAACATTGAGCAAATTAAGCAAGATTTCGAAGAGTGGAAAGTTAAAATTTTATGAGCCAAACTCTCACGTAATTTTTTTTCTTTATTTCTATCAGTCAGAGCTAGCTTTTTTTGAAGATTTATATTTAATAACGAAACCATAGAGAATATAGAAAAATAATCCAAAAAAGGAGGAAATAAAGATAATCGCAACGGCAATCGATATTAAATAATTCGGGTTAATTATTCCTACTATTCCGAAAATTGGGCCTAGTGGAGCAACGATAAGGAATATGATATACACTACTTTTCCTTTTTCACCAAATGATATATGGGTAGTGATATTTAACCAAGCAATAAAAGTAAGGAAAAAAGGAATCGCATAATATGCTATATAAGGAAAAGCAGGACTCTGTAGGGGATATGCTAAAGAATAGAAGTAATTAGCATAAAAATATGCTATAATGAGCAACGCGCTAATTGGAGTAGGAACTCCGGTGTAGCCGATGTTTAAGGAAAGATTAAATCGCGCAAGCCTTAAAATTGCTCCTAATGCAAAACAAATGCAGGCAACGAGTAAAATCACATCAAAAATTCCATAAGTCTTAAAGGCTTGAAAACTTAATATTGCGGGGCTTATTCCAAAAGTGAGGGAATCACTTAAAGAATCAAGTTCTTTTCCCATATCATTAACCGTTCCAGTTTTCCTAGCAATATAGCCATCAATTAAATCTGTTCCCAGTGCAACCGTCACCAAGAAAAATCCTAAAGATATAGCATCTTTAGTTCCTGCACATGCACAAATTAGCGAGATGATGCCTAATATTGTACCAGTTATAGTAAAATAGTCCTTAAGCTTAAGAAGTTTCGGGATAGAATACTCTGAAACCAATTCTTATTTCTCTTTATAGATAATTATTTATTTAAAATCTTATTGAAATTAAAATATTTGTTTCTCATCACTAGAGGATCTATATCGCTTAAATTTATTAGAGAAAACTCCTTAATCATGATTAATTATAAATAAAAATTATTTTGAATTTGCAAGGGTAAAGACGATGCGATATTGTGATAATTGTGGAATTAAAGTAAGTAGTGAGCAAAGATTTTGTGAAAAATGTGGAAGTGAACTTAAAAGAGAACCGGTAGAAAAAGATATACCTAAACCTCAAGTAAAAGGAGCTCCGAAAGCAGAAGGTAGCTTATTTGATCTGAACAGAAATTATTATATCATTAAGGAGAAAATGTGGGATATGGGTTATGGGGATATTCTAGACGAAAAGGGACAACTTGTTGGAAGAATGAATCGTAAAATCTTTAGCATTCGGAGAAGAGTTGAATTACAAGAAGTTGATGGGACAGTGGTTGCTACCATCCATAGTAAAATCGTGTCAGCTCGTGGAGCTCAAGATCTAAAAACTCCTGATGGGCAGCCGATCGCTCGAATTAAAAGAAAAATTCTCACGTTCTTTCGACATGTGTTCTACTTGGAAGAACCTGAAACCCGGACAAGGTGGTATACGGCGGAAGGTAATTTTATGGGGTGGTCATTTAAAATATATGAAACCGCAACCAAAAAGCTTGTTGCAGAAATCGAAAAAGCGGACAGATGGAGAGATGTATTTCTAGGAGGCCTATTTGATTATGCTGATACTTATGCCTTAAAAATTTTAGATAACGAAACGGATAGAAGAATACTCTTAGGATTTGTTTTGAGTATAGATAATGTACTTCACGACACTGGTGGGGGAGGGATAGGCTTTGGTGCTCCAATTCGTAGAAGAGGTCCATTTCGTCCTGGACGATTCTAATTTTTTTCTTTAATTCTCTATTTAAAGAGTACAGTTCTAGATATTAATTCGTTTTTTGAAGTATATCTATATAAAATGATTATAGATAACGGTAATTTTAAAAGGGTTTTTTAAGACTATCTTGTTAGGAAAAAATAATTATTTAATATATTGAGAAACAGTACTCAAATAATACCATAAAGAGAGGATTAAATGTCAAAAACATATGAAGAGTTTATGGTATATGATTTAGAAAATACTGGTGAACGCAAAAAATTAGATGTAAAGCAAGAGGAGTTACAAAGCCACTTAGATCCTGAGCAAGTTATTATTATCGTACGTGAAGATCTCCGCAGGATTTTCATATGGAAAGGTTCGAAATCTCCAGTTCGTAAACGTTTTATTAGTTCCAAAGTGGCTCAGCAATTACAAAAGGAGTTAATCGCTGATGCACGATATCATCGATGTAAAATTGTGTCCATC
>SDNW01000055.1 GCA_004524725.1 Promethearchaeota archaeon | reverse complement strand
TAAGCCGCCAACATTTACGGTCCTTATTGCTAATATCTGAGTTACTAATATATTAAACTCAAAGAAGACTAATAAAAGAAAGAGGAAACTTAACCATTGTTTTCTTGTTATTTTTAGGGAACCCATTTTTGTTATTCTAATTTTACAAGTAATTGATAAAATAAATAATTGAAAAAAAAAAAATTAATTGGAATTAATTGCTAGTTCTTTTTTTTTTACGAATATATATGATTGAACCAACGATGGCAACAGCAATAGCTCCGATAAAAACGCTTACTACAATGACCATAGTATAATCAGGAATCAAGACAGTCCAATATGAAAAGTGTGTGACTTCTGCTGTTAAGTAATCATCTTCGATGGTTGTCGGTACGGTCACCCATTCTTCTGTAGCTTCATCATAGTACGCCCATGAACCAACTCGATTTTCGTTAGTCGCTCTAATTCTAATTTGTGCTTTCAGAAAAGTACCATTACACTCAATATTGCAAACGAAGCCTTCCTGATATTGAACGCGATTTCTATTACGTATCTGATAGGTATTTCCCATCATTAACCCTAATTCTTTTTGTTCTTCAGTGCAAGTCATATTCATACGCAGATCATCATCCCCTTCTATTTCGAGGATAAAATCTTTATTTGCTAATTTTCGAGTTTCACAGTCTCCTTCAATAGTTAAATTCACATTTGCCCTGAATCGAAGTCGTAAATTAAATTGAAATGCAAACATCGTCATTTCGTTAGCATTTACTTGTGCTTGCCAATGATCTGTTGCAACTGGCACTTGCTTATCCGTAGATGGTATGGCGGCGGCAACATTTACTGAAAGAAATGATGTGAAAATCAACAGTAAGGCAAAAGAACCAATCATATATTTGCTCATTTTTTTCATTATATTTTAGCACCTTAATTGCTTTAATAAAAAGAAAATAATGCTATATAAAAAGGATTAAGGAATAATCTTTCCCATATTCCTTGATAAAAAACTTCTTTTGCAATTTTTTTAATATATATTGTTCTGAGCATAAACTCGTATATCGATAAAAATTTAAATAATAATTCCAAAAAAAGAAATAGAATTAACCGTATTAAGGGGAAAATTCAAAAAATTGATAATTATAAAAAAGGGCGATGCATAATTTTACTATAGGGGAGTAAATCATGAATTATAAAAGATTTTTAAAAGATCATCGATTTATTCTGATAATTTCACTTTTTTATGGGCTATGGATAATTTTTCTAACCGTATTAGCAATATTAAACCAAAGAGAAGTCATTTTCTATGATGCTCTTAGTCAAAATGATATTTCAAATAAATATTGTAGTAATTATCCATTTCTTAGGTATCTTTTAGAGCCAGTTATCGCGGTTACTTTTATATTAAAAAATCAATTTACTTGGATTTTTCTCATCTTGATTATCTACCCCATTTTACGGATTATTTATTTTATATTGAAGAGATATGGTAAATATACTTCTGCTAAGCACGAATATATGAAAGAAATATTGCGAAAACTTTTAAAAATCGCATTCGAAATATTATCAATTGGCTTTTTGGCGATCGGTTTATTTACACTAATCGGATATGCTATTTTGGGTTTGAATTTTTTTAATCGCTTAGGTTTTATACCTCTTCAGATTGGGACATTCATATCAACATGTATTTTTTTTTTTCTTATTGCATATTTCTATGTGAAATTAAGGTATTCCAACTTAAAGGCAAAATATCTCAATTTAATCCAGAAGAAAATAAAAAAAGAGAAGGAATACCAAAGGAAAATTACGAATATCATCAAAAAAGAATTAATCTATTTAGGCGCAATTACCTTTATTCTTTTTGGAATGAATACGATTTTAATTTCCATCCACTTTACGCCACATAAAATTAGTCCTACTTTACCATTAAATGAAGATGAGTTCCTATTTGATTTTCATTCACATACTATTATGTCTGATGGGTGGCTAACGCCAGAGGATAGAATACTATGGTATATGGAACAAGGAATATCTGGAGCAGCAATATCCGATCACAATAATATACAAGGGGCTTTAATTGCCCAGGAATTTATACAAAGAGAAAATCTAGATTTCATACTTATTATTGCTGAAGAATGGACTGATCATCGAAATAACATCCATATGAATTATTATGGTATTGAAGAAGAAATTGTCCCTCTTGATTCATATAGACCAGGTGGTCCCCGAGCTATGAATGCATCTGATCTTATAGCATATGTCAAAAATAATAGCGGATATGTGATCGTCAACCATTATAATTATTATCCCAATCCAAATGGAGGATATGGTGTCCCGTATACTTTAGAACAATTAAAAGATTGGGGTGTTGATGGATTTGAAATCACAAATATGGGAGATTTTGTTCATGGATATGAAAAAATACGTGGATTTTGTTTAAATAATAGTTTAATCTGTATGGGAGCATCGGATATTCATACCAATCGTGATTTAAATTCATTTATGCGTGTCCAACTCGAAGATCCAACTAATCTAACTGTTACTAATATTTTTAAAAACTTAAAGAATAACACCCATGAAGTTGTAATAATCAAACTAAATCCTAAAGTTATTATTTTTCCTGAATTTCTCCGAGATTTTGGTTTATTTGTTGTCATGGATTTTTGCAATTATATTTTAAATCTCGATAGGTTTCAAGCTTTATCATGGATATTATGGACATCTGCAATTTTTGTAGTATTCCTTTTTAGCTATCGAAAGATTAAAAAAATTGCCTTAACCTATTGAAATATTTTTAGATATTCCAGTTATAAAAGGATCGAATAATTACATTTAAATTATTATCTATTTCCCATAATATTAAACATAAACTTGAAAAAATATGAAACGGATGGAACTAAAAAAAAACATTAATTACATTATTTTAATTGTCATTATTTTAATTTTATTGATAAATGTAAAGAATCCTACTTTCACTCAAAATATTGCTAGTGAGAAACAAGATCTTGGATTATATAATTCTTATACCCCCAAAGGTATACGAATAACAGCAGAGGAACCCCCAAATCAATCAGTTATTATATCATGGTATACTGAAAGTGAGGCATCAGATCCAAAAGTTGTATATTCAACAGATAGTCTGCTCGCTGATGGTATAACAGAATCAGCTTTAGTAAATGATGTTGATGGAACTTACATTTATAATGCCTATTTGTCTAATTTAAAGGCAAATACGACTTATTATTATCAAGTAAATTCTAATTCATCGATTTTTAGAGAGATTTTAAACTTTACAAGCGCGCCTAATAGAACCGCAAATAACCTTAAGTTTATGCTCTTTGGAGATTCACGAACTCAAAGAGAACAAAGAAGCGAGCTTGTTAAAAAAGCTATGGAAAATTTTGGTGATATCGATTTTTTTATTCATACGGGCGACATAGTTGAGGATGGAAGATATCAATCCCAGTGGAATGCTTATTTTGATGATATCGAATTATTAAGCCAAAAAGTTCTTGGATATTTTATTGAGGGAAATCATGAGAGACTGGATGGGAATATGTATGAAAATGTTGTATTACCTTCAAATGGGATAAACTCTTTTTATTATTCTTTTAATATAGGTCCAGTAAATTTTATAGGTTTAAATACTGAACGCGACAGAACTAGTCAGACAAGTTGGCTAGAAACAGAGCTTCAAAAAGCTGACCAAGATAATGATACACTATGGAAATGTGTTTATATGCATCAACCAATTTTTAGCTCTATGCCAAATCGTGAAGATTTAAATGATGTGGTTCCCGAATGGTGCCCTCTATTTGAACAATACAACGTTGATCTTGTGTTTGCAGGACATAATCATTATTATGAAAGAAGTTTTCCTATGAATCAATTTAAATCGTTTGATAGTTCGAATTCCTATGAATTTGAAAATCCATCAAATCCTATGTATATAATAACCGGAGGTGCTGGAGCACCTTTATATGAATTAATAACTAGTCCAGATTATGCACCTTTTTATAACAGCAGCTACCATTTCATAATTATTGACATAAATTTAGATGATGTTAATGAGAAAGCAACTCTCTCTTACGAGACATGGGCTATGCCTGATGATTATAGCAATATTTATTTAATTGATATTATGACTATTATAAAAAGAGGAGCATTAGTAAACGTTCATAATCCTTTAGAATCTGATTTATATGGTCAGAATTCTCCTGAATTTAACGTATCCATCGATGAGTTTAAATTAAAACCTCATTGGTTTACATTAAATAGCACTTGGTATGAAATTAATGGTGTTTCTATAAAATATCCATTCTATACTAGTATAGGCAAGATAAATCAAGGTGCTTGGGATTTAATAGGAAATGGCACAGTTGGAATCAGATTTTTTACTAATGACTCATTAGGCAATGTTTATTCATCGGAAATCACTCTCAGAAAAGACATAATTGCTCCGAATTTGACCTTAGATTATCCTCAATCAAACCTAGAATTCGGGAAAACTCCCCCTGATTTCATAATTCACGTGGATGAACTTAATATAGACCGAATGTGGTACACAATTAATGTCAGTACAGGAAACTATTTCTTCTCTCATAATTCTAGCATTGAACAAGATTTATGGATTAATTTAACCAATGGTTTTTATAGAATTAGATTTTATGCGAATGATACTGTGAATAATACCGCATTTATAGATTTAATCATTGAAAAAAATGTTATTTCCTCTCCAGAACCTTCTGAACCAGAATCTTATTTGCTCTTTACGATAATCTATTACAGCATCTTTATTATTATACTGATATTTGCCATTCTAAAAATTAAAACGAAAAATGAATAATTCGGAAGTATTTCAATCATACTTTGGTTATTTTTTTTGAGTTTGAAAAAATAGTTCTCTTAACATTATTCATTAACATAAGGTAACCTTAAGATTAAAAATAAAGAGTATTATATTTATCCATATAACTAAGATAAAATTATTATACACTTTAAAATATAATAAAAATATTAAAAAGAAATTCGTGTTAATTAAATTTTAAAAAGAATTTCATTGAAAATATAAATAGATAAGTGGAGAAGAGCTTATGAGTTTAAAAGAATACACTAAAGAAATTTTCACGCGGTATGGTTTTTCTGAAGAGCAAATTTTAGTCTATTTGGTATACTTAAGAGTGCCACGAGCGACTTCATCAGAAGTATATCTTCACCTCATGGAAGAACATGAGGAGTTGACTTATGAAAAAGTACTTGAAATTACCGAATGGTTGGTAGAGAAAGGTTTTCTTAAGAAAATAAAGGGAATTGTAGATCGATTCATTCCTTTAGAACCATTTTTCGAGTTATATACAAGTGAATCGGAAATTTTTCGTAGTGAAATTGCAAAAATTAAGGATACTATTTTAGCAGATCAATCAAAGCGATTTGAGAAATTAGAGTCAATTCAAGATAAGAGTATCGATGAAGTTTCAGTGGCAGTCGATAGTCAATTAAAATCGTTTTTTGAAGATTCTGACACAAAAAGCAATAAGAAGAGGGATAGAATTAGTAATGCCCGAAATCGATTCACCGACACGGCAAAAACTTTAGAAGAAAATCTTCACAAAATATCCGATTCTTTAAATTCTGATTTGAAGCAATATAATGATACGCAAGTGAAGAATAATGAATCAACCATATTAAAGACTAAGGAGGATATAACAAATCTTATCACCGAATTATTAAATGATTTTTCCAAGCGTGTTGAAGATTTAGAAAAAGAATTAAAAAGTGAGTTAGATGAACATGTAGAGCGACACAAAAATATCTCAAATGATTTAAAACCGCGAATGGAGCAAATTCTAGAGAAATATTTAGAACGAATGGATAAAATAATTACCGATCTAAAAGAAAGGATTTCAAATCTTTTAAAAGAACACTTAACGCATCTTAAACATACCACCGATACCCTGCAGACTAATTTGAAATCCGTTGTGGATGATAGACATCGCCTCCTCACCGATCAATCAAACGAATTTAAAACAATGACACTCACTTTAATTGATAATTTATTAGAGCATGCTAATCGGTTTACTGATTTCTCAGCCGATATGGCTAAGAAAGGATTCTTCTGGTTAGGAAAAAAGAAAAAATATAAAGCCCGACATGAGACTACTATTCAAAACATCTTAAAATACACTGAGCCTATGAAAGATGAATTTATAAAAGTCACAGAAGACTATATTAGTAAAACAAGAAATACTGCAGATAATTTGAAGGGAGAGGTGACGGATATAATGACCAAAGAAAATGATAATGTGGTCACTGAAACTAATGAATTAGATAGTAAGGCACAAGAGACTATCAACGTACAATTAGAAACTTTGGCAACAGATATGGCGGGAGAAATCGACACCACTCTACAAAGTGGCGTAAAAGATTGTTCCGACACTACCGTCAAATTAAAAGATGCTTTAGAAACCTCTCTAAAACAACATCACCGAGATTATGAGGATGCAATCAATACTCATAAAGAAGCGAGCCTAAAACATTATACTGAATTTGATACCGATGTAAAACGATTTAATGAAAATTGGACACGGGAAGTAGATAACAAGTTTATGGAGGGTAAGCGAGATACTACAGAAAAAATAACATCTGAGATTAGTCTTTGGGGTGATGAGTCTGCCGATTTGGATCGAAATCTGACAGAAATGCTTACCGATCATAAATCAAAATATGAACAAAATGCAAAAACGCTCCAAAACAGCCTATCTAATACCACACGCGATACAACCCAAAATATCAAGGATGCGATCGCCGATTTTACGCTTCAATTTATGAATTCTATTGATGATTCTACCGAGCTAGCGGAAAGGAACGAAGAAAAGTTAACCGATATTTATAAAGCCGCATCAAGTATCCCAGAAATCAGTGAAATTACCACCTGGCAAATTATTGGTCGTGATGCACTTGTTGCTGCGATTAAAGACGCGATTTTTCGGGTCAAATCATCCATCATTATAGTCATGCCAGTTGTTATTCCAGAAGTTTTACAAGTTATTAGCGAATATGCGTATCAAAAGAAAGCAGTGCGATTCCTTTTAACAGCTTCATGGGAAATGGGTCAATATGGTCCCATTATCCAAAAGATGATGCAACTAGGCAATATTCAGTTCCGACAATTATCAACGAAGGGAGAATTTTTTGCACTTACAAGGGATGCTGAGGAAGTCATTATTGGTCCTCACACTACAAATGAGAAGGAAATGATAAGCGTGATCTCTAACCAAGAGGCTTACGCCAAACTTTACAGCCAGTTTATAGGGCCTATCTTTCAAGCGAATTCTAGGCCGATTAAGTAAGAGCTAATCAACTGGATACAGGTTTAGGCATAAGAAATTATTTTTTATTCTTATTTTTTACTTTTTTTAACATCATGTTATTGGGAAGATCGCAAGTAAAATTGGTTCTATATTTCAAGGAAACTCTCTAAGTCGGAGCGACTTAGCTCCGACTAGGCTGAAAAATGGGTCCATTTATTAGTACTTTTACAAAAGAGTAAATTGAATTTATCCATGAAAATAGAGCTCTCCTTTTAAAAACATATCAAAATTTAAATAGTATCTTTGTTAATAACAATTAATCATAGATCAATGTGATTTTATGGCTCTAACACCGATTGAAATATTACACAGCAGTTTTAGTTTAGTTGCAATCGTAATTTCCATCATAATAGGGTTAATAATTATCTCAAAATACTTCAAATTTAAACAAAGAAATATTCTCCTCATCGGAATTTTCTGGACAGGATTAACATTTCCATGGCTTCCAACAGTTATAACCTTTATCATGATTCTTTTTGGAGGTTCTGGGCTTCCCGTTGAGGGGTATATACTTATTGGGATTATGATACTCCCAATAACTGTTTTATGTGGATTAACGGCATTTATTAATTTGTTAGGAGTCAAGAAGAAGCGAAGAAGATTGATTCTATTATCTGTTTTAATTTTTAATCTTATTTTCGAGAGTTTAATCTTCTATTTTCTGTTCACCAACGTGAATATTATCGCATCACTAAAAGATCCATTAACCATTGAATGGAGTATATTTAGCCAGATATACTTCATTATTAATTTAGTGCTATTTTTAGTGACTGGAATTCTCTTTTCTCGAAAATCTCTTCAATCAGAAAGTCGAGAAATTAAATTTAAAGGGAAACTCTTAATGGCCGCCTTTATCTCGTTCACGATTGGAACAGTTTTAGATTTTGCGATACCGAACCCATTGACTTATATTATTGCACGACTGATTTTATTATCCAGCTCTGTTGAATTTTATATTGGATTTCTTTTACCAGAACGAATTAAACGATTGTTATTTAAAGAATAATCTTATTTCTTAATATTTTTTTTAATATAGATATATTTTGAATAAATGATAATAAAAAGGTAGAGAACAGAATAAAGAGATTAACGTTCTAATCCCATGTAGACTTCTTTATACTTTCATCATCATCCTCTTCGTGTACTCTCTTTAAATTAATGTCAGAGTATCCAGGAATGATGTTAAGGAGTCTTCTCATCGCATTCTCTACATCTTTAGCTGAAGCAATAAATCTTCCAACTATTAATATATCAGCCCCCATATCTAACGCATATTTTGCGCTTTCTGGTTCAATTCCACCTGCCACAGCCACTAATACACGATCTCTACCCGAAGCTAGTTTCTGATCGGCAAATGCTGACTTAATTTTGGGTACTAATGCCCATCTTGCTTTCTGAGCCGCATCAGGGGATTGAGCTTCAATATCCTGCTCCACATCGATAGCTCTATGCAAAATAACCACATCGGGTACTTGTTTCAACGATTTCATCTTTGCGATAGGATCAGAAACCTCCATGGTATCGACAAACCCATAAATCCCAAGCCGATGAGCTTCTAATAGGAATTTATCAATTGATGAGGAAGAGGCAAGTCCTGAACACACTACAGCATCGGCAGTAGCATCAAAAGAAAAATCCACTTCCAATTTACCAACATCTAAAGTTTTTAAATCGGCAACAATAAATTTATCTATAGCAACCTCACGAATCCTTTTAATCGCATCCATACCATATTTTTTCAAAAATGGTGTTCCCACCTCTAAAATAATGCGATCACTTTTTGGGAGTTTCTGAATTACTTTTAATTGTTTCTCCAGATCTGGCGCGTCTAATGCGACCTGTAGGTAGGGAGGCCTGAACAACCTTGGAACTCTCATTCCAGCTATTGGATGCTTAGCACGATCTTTATCGTAGAAAATCTTTTCGATCGGTGGATATGCTTTTAATGCTCGTTGGATTGCTAACTTAGTAGCCCCATAATTGTATTGAAAGATTTTTCGATAATCGGTAGCTTCCGGATGGATAAAAACGCTTACAATTATAAGCCAATCCTCAATTTTATTCATTGGAATGATGCCTTCTTCTACTGAATCTGCCACTGCTTTCGCAACCGCAGCTTGAGCAGGTCCAAATATTTTATTTGCATCTTCCATTTTAACCACAGTAACCTTTGGAATGATGATTGTATAGGGTTTGGGAAGCAAATTGGGTCGGATACACGCTAGTAACCCTCCATGACCCATACTTGGAGCGCTGATAGCATTCGCAAATGATATCCCAACGGGTCCATCCTTTGATCCTAAAATTACATCAACGTGAGCTAAATTTTCTTCGGATCCTAAAAGTGCTTCCCCCACATAGTATTCTACTTTAGCCATAATCTACACTATTGTTTTTAATTATTTATATTGGTATATTTTACAGATAATATTTTAAAATTCTTAAATACATTAAATTAGAGTTAATTCTCTCTTAATAAAATTATCGAATTGAATCATAGTATAAGCAGTATTAGCTTTATATCAAAGATTTGTAGAGCTAAAGGGGACTAAACTATATATATTCGATTTTCTATATGATAGTAGAATTCAATAATTAGAAGTGAGAATACCATGATTAGAGTCTTCTCAAAAGGAAACTATCCAAAATAACCCAGATATGATAACCTTTTAGAAGTTTGTAGAAAAAATTTTAAGTCATTATCGGAAAGGATTATTCCGTACCGTGATAATTCTCCAACTCTTTTGCAGTTTTAAACATATCATTTAATTGCTGGAAATTGAGGTCGGGTGTTTCAAATATGATGTGTTGACAATCATATTTTGAAAAATCCGTTTCAATAATTCTGATTTGGTACTCTTCACGATTTTTCCATAATTTAGATCCAGGATATGGAGTTGCAGCGAAATATTCAAGCTTATCTTCTTGGTCGAGAGGTAAATTTTTAATATAGTCAATAGTTTTTTGAAATGTAGCCTTTGTTTCGCCAGGTAATCCCAAAACAAAATAGCATTGAACCGCAATACCTTGACTCTTAAGATGCTTTAGACCCTTAAGGACAAGTTCTGGCTCTTGGTATTTAAAGTTGATTTTTAGAACATCTTGGCTTGCAGATTCGATTCCTGTGGCAATTAATTGACAACCTGCTTCTTTTAATAGTTTAGCATCCTCACGCTGTATTGCATCTACTCGTAATTCACAGCCCCATGGAATAATTATCTGATTTTCAGTAAATATGTTACAAAATTCATGAAAAAACTTCTTATTAATATTGATATTATCATAGAAATTGATGTATTCATAATTTTGGAGAGCGATTATCTCTCTAATTTCAGCAAGAATAGATCCAATACTGCGAATTCTTACATCTTGGAAAAAATTTTGCCTTGAACAAAAAGAACATTCATTTGGACATCCCCGATTGACAATAACATTTGCTACTCTATAATAATAATTGTCTTGAGATAGTTTGTAACGAGCAGGGAGAGAAAGAGCTTCTAAATCAACTACTTCAGGATTTCCAGTGAAGAAGACTTTTCCATGTGATTCTCTATATGCCAAGCCCGGAATTAATTGCAATTTCCTAGTAAAATCCTTATAATTAGAATTTTTATTCAGAGAATAACCAATTAATAGTTTCGATAATTGTAGAAATGATTTCTCCGCTTCTCCAACACATATATAATCTATAACGCTTTCTACTTGTAAAATTTTATTATATAAAAAAGAGACATGCGGTCCACCAAAAACAATTATCGCATCGGGATTATTTTTTTTTATAAGCCTTGCGAGAGATATTGAAATTTCATATGTATTAGTAAGACAAGTTATTCCAAAAATGTGATACTTTAGGGACAGTTCCTTTAAAATTTGCTCTAAATCTTCTTTAGAGAGAGTAAAGTATTGCTCGAGATCTAATATATCAACATCAATTCCATTACGATCTAGTACCGAGCTTAAATATAATAATCCTAAATTTGGTTCTCTGAAATATTCTGATTGAAATTCAGAAGGTTTGGTTGTTTTTGGATTAATTAATAGGATCATTTCAATCTTTTTATGACTCAGCATTCGGCTCTATTTTTTTTCTTTCATCAAAAGCTTCCGATGGTAAGTTATCAGGAATTTCAAATGCTTTAAAAAGAGATTTAATCTTACCTGGTTTATTATATTTCTCTTCGGGAATTGTTGGGACTTTGAGACTTAAAGTTTGAACTTTCTCATGTTCTTTAGTAAATAACTCGATTCCTTGTAAGGAATTATCCTTTACTATCATTCGAACGGAATAATTCCGGTCATTGAAAAAGGTAAAACCATTATTCAATCTCCCCATCTTTACAGGCTCAACGCTTACTTTTTCTTCTTTTAAAAAGGATTGTGGGATCTCCTCCTCGGAATATACATTACCTCCTAAAATAAGGAATACTCTATTGAGATGTTCTGGAATTGGATATTCTTTAATATTTTCAAGTACTTTATTTAAGCGCGGAGATTTAATAACAATATTTCCTACACTGGACATTTCGGACGGTTTTTCAAAATCTTCCTTATCGATTGTCCGGGCTCTCCCTGGCCCTAATGGTTTATTCAAAATCTCTTGCAATTCTTTATCCTCTTCAGAATATTGATTCAAAGAATGAATTCTATAGAACATTCTTAATTGTTTTCTTAACATATTTGCTAAAATGCCCCCATATACTTGGAGTTTGAGGGAACTATAAGGACCATTATAAGTCCAAATTCTTTTTGTATCATGTTCGGCAAGGAGAAAGACTTTATGGTCGTTTAAAGGATTGATTTTATCGCGTACGAATTCTCCATCTGATGCATCTACCGTCAAGAAATAAGGAAATTCTCTTAGTTCGATGACCTCAAAAATTTGAATCACATTACATCCCACACTTATGCTTTACTTTTACTAAGTAATTTTCGTTAAAATATATTTTATTGGTTTTCAAATTCAATCCCGTTATTCTAAAATCCCTAAATCAATAAAATTTTTATATTTTAGGACATTCTTCATAGTAATTCTCGTTTTGTCAGATTGATAAACATGAGTTCGGAGAAAAGAGTTTACAAGTTAAATATTTCTGGTGGAAACACTGGTCCTGGTAAAGGATTATCCAAATTGATTGAGATCGATGAGAAGAAGTTTCGATTTGAAGGAATGAAAGTTGGCGATACAATCAAAGGTGGTTTATTAGGATTTCCAAATTATGAATTTCAAGTTACGGGAGGATCTGATGCAAGTGGATTTCCTATGAGAAAAGATGTTCATGGGCCCGTAAAAAAGAAAATTCTAGTCTCTAAAAGAGCTGTTGGGTATAAACCCAAGAGAAAAGGGCAAAAAAGGCGAAAAACAGTCAGGGGAAATGAAATTACCTACGATATGACCTTGATTAATCTTAAAATCACAAAATATGGAGAAGCGGAATTATTTAAAGCAAAAGAAGAATAAATAAGAGGAGAATATTGTGGTAAAGGTCAAGAAATGCAGTTTTTGCGGTTATGATATCCCTATTGGTAAAGGACATATGTTTATTAAGAAGGATGGGACAATTTTGAATTTTTGCACTCCCAAGTGTAGAAAGGCAATGTTAGTAGCGAAGAAAAATCCTCGCAAAACACGTTGGACAGTGTATTATGGGAAACAGTAAACCTCTGCTTTAAATTTTAATTCATTGCTTCTTATTAAATAATAAAGAAGATTTTAAGTTTGTATTTAACTAAAATCCAATCAAGAGCTCTTTATTGTAAGCGTGAAAACTTTAAAAGATCATCTAATAAATCTACTTGAGACACGATCATTCTCTGACAACAAAATCTCTCAATGCCTAGTTTTTTAAATGCCGCTTTTGCGGACTCTCCTTTTTCTATAAGTTCCAAATAGGGTTCATATATATGGGCAATAAGTTTTCCACATGAAAAGCAACGAATCGGTATTATCATGGTTAATTTACTCGTGAAATTTATATTCTAATTTTTATAAAAATGAAATTACTATAGAATAAAATATTGCATAGCAAAAAAAATTTTGTTTTTTTGCTGATTTTTTCGTGAAACTTCTGGAAAGCAAAAATTTTATTTTTAATCCGATATTATTTAGTTCATTAAAAATCGATGAATTATGAAAATATATTAATAAGATATATTTGAAGGAGAAAAAAATGAGTTATGTAAAAATTAAAGTTCCTGATGCTGTAAAAAAAGAGCTGAAAGACGTTATAACCAAGATAGCTGAAACCCGTGATTCAAAAATAAGAAAAGGTTTTAATGAAGTCACCAAATCAATAGAAAGGAGCTTAGCAAAATTAGTAGTAATGGCAGAAGATGTTAGTCCCCCCGAGATATTATTTCACATTCCTTTGCTCTGTGATAGTAAATCCATCCCTTATGGTTATATCTCAACGAAAAAAGAGTTAGGAAATTTAGTAAGAATCAATGTTGGTTCGGCAGCAATCGCTATTGAAAAGCTTGGAACGAATAATGAAAATGTTTTAGACAATGTTATTAAAAAATTGGGAGAATTAAAGAAATAGAAAGGTTAATCTTTATGGTAAAGCTGGATAAATCAAAAAGCTCACAAATGGATGATTATTCTATCCCTGCGGAAGTAATAGACATAGTTGGGAGGACGGGATTAACTGGAGAAATCAACCAAATCAAGGTTCGAATTCTTGAAGGACCTGATAAAAATAGAATTCTAACCCGAAATGTGAAAGGTCCAATACGAGAAAATGATATTGTAATCTTACGTGAAGTAGAAAGAGAAGCACGTAAAATTAGAAAAAGAAGATAAGACGCCCGATAATTATTCTTCCTATTTTTCAGAAAATTCTAAAAGATCTAAATTTTTATCCTCATTCTCAATAAATTCCCTGAGAGCAGTGCGAATAGCCTCAGAACGACTTGGAACAATCTTTAATTTGATTAATTTTTGAATGTTTTTATCATAACATTCTGGGATATTTATAGTTATATTCCGCATTCGAGAAGTCTTCTTTTCTTCTTCTGGCAATTTCCCTGACACTTAACCCACCTTAATTACAGAAAAATTAATCTACATACTACTAAATAGAACAAGAACAACTAAAATATTCTATGCCCTTTATTAGTTCAAACTTTTTGATAATAAAATATAAGTTAAACTTGTTTATAAAATTATCTCTCCCTATTTATAAGCTTCTATATCATATGTAAATTATTTTGACAGATTTATTTTGAAGTTGAACGTTTATAATTTTAATTTTATAGGCTGATGAAAATATTTTATCCAAACTCTTTTTCATCCCGCTTGACATATCGCCCCCGGCGTTCAATGGCAGAAATATTTTTAATAAT
>SDNW01000054.1 GCA_004524725.1 Promethearchaeota archaeon | reverse complement strand
TTTCGAGAGTATCTATTGCTTTTAAGACACTGTTCTTTACCTCTTTATTGACCCCTTCCCCAAAAAACTCTTTTGGTATTCCAATTATTTTATCAGATACTGAATTAGTGAGTTCTTCCGTATATTTATCAATCTTGATATCTAATGAAGTAGAATCTAAGGGATCTTTGCCAGCAATTACCTCAAGCATAAGAGCTGCGTCATATACACATTTTGTAATACATCCAATTTGATCCAGTGAATTTGCAAAAGCAATTAAACCATATCGTGACACTCTACCATAGGTGGGCTTAAGACCAACAGTACCGCAAAATGATGCAGGACATCTTACACTTCCCCCGGTATCACTTCCTAACGCGAATATTGTTTGTCCTGAAGCGACTGCTGAGGCAGCTCCCCCGCTTGAACCTCCCGGAACCTTAGTAATATCCCATGGATTATAAGTTGGCCCATAGCAACTGTTTTCTGTCGAACTTCCCATGGCAAACTCATCCATATTAGTATTCCCGATTGATATCGCACCCGCATTGTATAATCGGTCAATAACTGTTGCATTGTAAGGTGGCAAATAACCTTTCAGAATTTTAGAACAACATGTTGTAGGAACTCCTTTGATGCAGATTAGATCTTTATTGGCAAAAGGTAAACCGTATAATGAACCTATTTCTGTTCCTTTTTCTATAGCTAGTTGATATTCTTTCGCTTTTTTAAATGAACTGTCTTCAGATAAATGGGTAAAGGAATGTAATAAATCTTCTGTACTATGAATTCGCTCGAAAAGTGATTGATATAACTCATCCAGACGTATTTCTTTGTGCTTTAATTTATCTCGAAGTTCATATCCCATTAATTTGTAGAGTTCCATCTAATTGTATCCACTTTTTTCACTTAAATTGGTCATCGACTATAATCATTGACTTCTAAAAAATTTGACTAAATTTCGTCTTATCTGTTTGAAATTAAGATTATAGACATGAAGAGTAAAAGAATTATTTCTTAAAAAAATAAAAAATCGGTTAAGGAGCCTTCCGCAACATGGTTCTCGGGAATGGAATGGCATCCTTAATATTATCAATACCACAAATCCACATAATTACTCTCTCCACACCTACACCATACCCAGAATGAGGTACGCTACCATAGCGTCTTAAATCAAAATACCAGTCATACGTGTGAGGGTCTTCGCCTTCTGCTTCTAATCGTTTCATCATGTTATCGACTAATAGACTTCTTTCAGAACCCCCAACAATTTCACAATATCCTTCAGGTGCTAACATGTCGAAACATAATGCTTCTTTTGGGTTATCCTCACTCGGTGGTTTATAGAAACCCATGATCTCCGTCGGGTAGTGTGTCACCACAACTGGTACTTGAAAATATTCAGCAATCTTTGCTTCTTCTATGGTTCGTAAATCCTTCCCCCATGGAACATCCATATTATATTTCTTATTAAGAATTTCTAAGGCTTCAGCATACTTTATAGTTGGATACTTTGCTTCTGCATATTTTTCTAAAATCTGAATATCTCTTTCTAAAATTTCAAGTTCTTTTTTATTGCATTCTAAAACCTTCTTTATAATGAAACGAATTTCATCTTTAGCAACTTCTGTAATTTCATCTAATCTCATCCATGCTGCTTCCATTTCTGCCATCCAAAATTCTGATAGATGCCTTGAAGTTTTTGATTTCTCCGCTCTAAAGGTTGGACCCATGTTGTAGATCTTACCTAATGAAAAGATCCCTGCCTCTGCGTATAGCTGCCACGACTGGGAAAGGTATACTTTATCATCAAAATATTTTACTTGAAATAAGGTTGCTCCTCCTTCTGACATACTTGGTTGAAAGATAGGAGCGTCAAATTCATAATAACCGTGTTTTCTAAAAAATTCATGGATTGCACCAACGACTGTGTGACGTATCTTCAAAATGGCATTTAATTGGCGCGATCGGATCCATAGATGTCTGTTATCATATAAAAGTTCTGGAGATTGATGTTCTGTAATTGGGAATGGTTCAGCAATTTGAACAATCTCAAGATCATCTACCCGTACTTCATACCCTGTTGGCGCGCGTTCATCCTTTTTTAATACTCCTGATAGTTTAACCGAGGATTCTATGGTTAAATCTTGAGCTTTTTCAAATATCTCAAGACTTTTGGCTTTTGCAATAACACACTGGATGATATCGGACTCGTCTCTTAAAACGATGAATGCAAATTTATTTGATTTTCTTTCCCGATAGACCCATCCCCGTAAGTTAACCTTTTCCAATCCTTGAGATATAGCCTCTTCAATCGTAGTATATTTTTTATCACTCATCTTAAAAACTCTAAAATAGCTATTTATAACTTAATATTATGGATTTCTAAAAAATTTCACGCATAATAAGTATAAAAAAGAAATGAAAAATAAAAAAGGATTTTACAAAATAAAGACAGCAGCGGCCAATACTGAAGCCCATTCATTCTCTTCTCTTACTGTCGCACTGGCAGTTATGTTTTTTGTCTCTACAATTTTCCCTCCCATTAAAAAAACTTCCTTTTTTTCGTCATAATTCGCATTTGGATCGAATTCAATACCTAAAGTCGTTGCCAGCATTTCAGCCGCTAGATCTTCAGCGGTTTCACCCGCTTTTTCGGGTTTTACGCCAAATGTATGATGTTCGCTTAAATACCCATAATTTCCCTTGTCTGCAGGTTTTGCAAAACCTATTGATGCGCAAATTAGACGATTTAGTTCATTAGAATCTACTCTGGCCAATACTGAATAAATTATTTGTCCAGGGCGTAATTGCTTCAATCCATCCTCTTTTGATACTTCAATGCAATAGGGTGGGAATATGGAAGAAACACTCACTATATTGTATTTTTCAATTCCTCCATCTCTTAATGCCTCTTCAAACGCAGCTAACTGAGAGCGGTGGTATCCTACTCCTTTTGTGAAAAATACTTTTTTTGGTACAAGTGACATGATTTACTCTAAATTCTTTTGTTTTAATTGCTTATATATAATATAACTAAATTCATTATTTAAATATATTCAAATTATATTAATTAACCACCAATAGATAAGATTAAATCTTAAAATGTTAAATTTAAATAGCAATATCTGCTTTATTATAATCATTATTTAAAGTGATACTAAGGAGATTAAGCAGCAATAAAATATACCTTGAAATTTTTAACAATAGTAAAGATTGGGATTATTTAGGTAAATTACATTCAAATAGCATTTATGCTTAATAAATAATTCAATTAAATAAACCTTAAAATAAAAAAATACTATATGAATTTAAAAAAAAAAGTTGTTGATTATCATGGAACATCATAAAAAAGATGATTATTTAGTTAAAAAGATATCTCCGCTTGATCCAAAAAAAGTGAGAAATATCGATGATTTATTAACCGCTATGAAAAGTTGTGGATTTCAAGGCAGAAATTTGGGGAAAGCACTGGATATTTTAGAAACGATGGTATCCGATGATAAAATTCTTACCGTTATGACACTTTCTGGTGCATTAGTGCCAGCTGGTATGGCAGAAATCATATGTGCACTTATTGAAAACAAATTAATTGATGTCATCGTGAGTACTGGAGCAAACACTATCCATGATCTAGTGGATGCGGTTTCAAATATAGGACACTATGTTGGAACTCCAAATGTAGATGATGATGATTTGTTTAAAGCTCGTATCAACCGAATATATGACACCTTTTTACCCGAGGATAATTATAAACATGCTGAAAATGTGTTATTAGAGATTATTCATCAAGAATTTGAATCAAAGGAAATAAGTATTACTCCTTCTGACTTAATGAAAATTGTTGGGCAAAGAATTAAAGAAAGATGCATCCTTTCGGTCGCAGCTAAACATGGTGTACCTATATTCGTCCCTGCATTCTCTGATTCCGAATTTGCGTTGAATTTAATCAAATTTTCGGTGCGAGAAGGGTATAAATACAATATCGATATTTTTGGAGATGTATTAAAATTTGCCGATATCATACGAAACTCTGAAGAGTTCGGCACTTTTATTATAGGCGGAGGAGTCCCACGAAACTGGGCTCAACAAGTCTTTCCCTTACTGGATCAAATTGATAACATTGAATCAATGGGATATAACTACTCTGTTCGGATTACTACAGCCGTGGAATATGACGGAGGGCTTTCTGGATGTACAATATCAGAATCAAAGTCGTGGGGCAAGTATTCATTAGAATCAAAATATATTACAGTATGGTGTGATGCAACTATTGCTTTACCTCTATTGATTACGGGATTGTTTCAGCGATTAAAAATCATCTAATTTATAGAACATATTCCAATACTTTTTAAATTGGAATTCTATTACTTCTAATATGGCTAAGTTACGTAAAGAAGATTATCTTACCAGAAAAATATCTCCTTTAGATGTTTCTAAAATTAAATCGATTGATGATCTATTAATTTCCTTAAAATTTTGTGGGTTTCAAGGTAGAAATTTAGGAATTGCAGCCGATATTTTGTATCAGATGTTTAATGATGATAATTGCTTAACCATCTTGACGTTAAGTGGGGCTATGGTTCCGGCAGGAATGGGAAATCTCATAAGCACATTAATCGATAACAATCTAATTGATGTTATTGTATCAACGGGGGCAAATATTACTCATGATTTTATTGATGCTGTATTAAACGTAGGGCATTATATTGGAAAGGAGATTGTCGATGATGAAGATCTTTATAATCATCGAATCAACCGGATATATGATGTTTTTCTCCCCGAAGATAATTATGATTTTGCGGAAAAAGAACTACTTAATATTTTAAAAGTGGAATTTCCAAGTAAGTCAATTGAAATTGCCCCATCAGAATTCTTTCACATCATTGGAACAGCTATAAAAAATAATAATTGTATTTTATCTACTGCGGCTAAGAATAATATTCCGATTTTTGTTCCTGCTATCTCTGATTCTGAATTTGCATTAAATTTAGTTAAATTTACAGAAACTGAAGGATATGATATTGACTTTCGCGTTCTAAAGGATATTAAGAAATTTGCTGAAATCATCAAGAATGCTGAATCATGTGGGACGTTCATTATTGGAGGTGGTGTTCCACGAAATTGGGCCCAGCAAATATATCCATATATTGAAAACATTGAAAAGCTAAATAGAAAGGATTATGAATTTGGCTATAAATATTCGGTAAGAATTCATACTGCAGTGGAAAAAGACGGCGGATTAAGTGGTTGTACTCTTAGTGAAAGCAAATCTTGGGGTAAATATTCTCCTGAAGCCAGATATATAAGCATCTGGTGTGATGCGACTATTGCACTACCAATCTTGATCTCTGGTGTTTTGCAGAGGTTAAAATTAATCTAAATCTGAATCTTTTTTTTGTTTCAATAAGTATTTCGAGAATATATTCATATACAAGCATTCCTCTGGACGCATTTCAGTAGTAAATTGTGGATTCTCTGTAAAAACTACTTTTGCCCCCCTAATTATTACTACGGGCGTTTGCTGATTTGCTTCGCTTAAAAGAAATTGAGCGGCACTGGTAAGATCATCTGCTATTGCTCTCATGGTAATTTCTAATGGTCTCCCAAAAAGATCTGGATGCCCCCGTAAATCTTCAATTGGTTCAAATCCCGCAGTTGCAATAGCAATCCCTATAGTTCCCTTTCTTAAAGGTTGAACTCTCGAATCTGAGATGATTATACCCAAATTATTAATATTAAATTCTTCTTGTAAAGTTCTCCAATATATCCATGGGACTTCTTTGAGATTTTCTGGAAGTAAAATAACAGAGTCAGGACCTGCATTAGACTGATCGATCCCTGCATTAGCAATTAAAAAATCATTAACTTTTGCTAGAATCACATGCTTTAGACCGCCTAAAATCATATTTGCTTCTTGTAAAATTAGTTCTACATATCTCTGATCCATATCATATTTGGTTGCTAATTCTTTTGCGCGTTCTGAAATGGGAGATACCTTCGAGAGCCTTCTTACTCTTCCTTGGGCGGTTGCAATCACTTTTTCAGCGATTACGACTATGTCGCCCTCTTTTAACCCGCCCTTAATTTTTCTAAGATGATCAATCAAAATTTTTAAGAAAGGATCATGCTCTTTTATGAGCGGAAGTTTAATTGCAAATAGCTCCATTAATGATAAAATGAAGTATACCTAATTTAATAAAATTGCTTAAAAGATAAAATAAGATAAAAAATTAGTGTTAATTTATTTTTTTATTTTACATTTTGAGTGCCATTTCATTTTTCCATAGACCATGAATATTGCAGTATGAAAATGCAATGAGCGTTCCAGATTTTTCCGTTTTAAAGGTAAAACAAGTCTTTGGATCAGCATAAACTGTGCTAGAATTTGCCCCTTGAACCGATTCTCCATGCGCATTAAATTCGGATTTTCCAATCTGATATGGAAATTTCTCCCCTTCAGGTAAGAAATACATATCAATCCATCGGATATGATGTTCAGTAGTGTTAGGATGAGATATTTCCTTTCCTACCATAGCATTTACAACTATAGGCTCTCCTTTTTTGGCAGCCCCAGCTATTTCAATTACAGGAACATGTTTTTCTTGTTTCCAGTCTGCTGTTTGGTACATAGCGTTTAAATCCATTTTTTTCAATTCACCCAATCTTATCTGTAGAAAATCTATAATTAAGATCGAAATGGTTGATTTTAATTTAAAATTAATCCCTATAATTTCTAGGTCTTCAATATTCCCTAATTTTAAATATTATAAATATTATGAATGGAAACCTCTATTTATTTACGATACTGCGGTATATTGTTAATATTTTATAATCCATAGATAAATATAGCCAAATACCTATATGATTTTTGAGTTCTATTAGTTAGAATCCAATAAAATGAAGAAAAAATAAAAAAAATAAGTAAAATACATAATGGAGATGTAAATGAAAAAATGACAACTTATAATTATAAATATTTAATTATCGGAGGCGGAATGGCAGCAGCTAGTGCTGCTCAGAGTATTTGCGAAAAGTGTAAAAAAGGAGATATCGGATTAATAAGCAGAGAAGAGTATCTTCCCTATGCCCGTCCTCCCTTATCGAAAGCGCTTTGGAAAGGTGAACGAACTCTAGAAGATATTGATTTAGGCACCGGAAATTTAGGTTTAGAGATGCACTTAGGCCGAACTGTGACAAAAATTGACGCTTATAACCATAAAGTCTATGATGATCAAGACAATGAGTATTCATACTTAAAGCTACTCCTCGCTACAGGGGGAACACCCAAAAAAATTCCAGGTGTTGATGTTCCTGGTATAATATATTATCGGACCAAGGCAGATTACATAAAATTGAAAGACCAAGTAGATAAAAATAATAGTTTTGGTATAATTGGAGGAGGATTTATTGGTTCAGAGATCGCTGCGGCAATAAAAATGTACAAACCATCAGCAGAGGTGACAATGATTTTTCTAGAAGATGGAATCGGAGATAGATTGTTTCCAAGAAGTCTCTCTAAATTTCTTAATGATTATTATGAAGAAAAAGGAGTAAATGTTCATCCAGGAGAGATGGTATCTAATATTACCAAAAATGGGGAATTCTTTATAGTAAAGACCAAAAGCGGGAAAGAATTTAAATTTAATACTGTTGTTGCGGGATTAGGTATCAAACCAAATATTGAACTTGCGGAAGCCGCCAATTTAAAAACTCAAAATAATGGAATTGTCGTTAATCGCTATTTGTATACTCAGGATATGGATATATTCGCAGCGGGAGATATAGTATATTATCATAATTATATATTGAGAGAAGATCTTCGCGTTGAACACGAGGATGTCGCTTGGACAACGGGTGAGTATGCGGGAAAAAATATGACGGGTGCCGGATTAGTTTATGACGTATTACCCTACTTTTACTCGGACTTGTTCGATTACGGCTATGAAGCTGTAGGGATAATCAAATCAGATATGGATATCTTGGAAGATTGGAAGGAACCTTATGAAGAGGGAGTAATTTATTATTTAGAGCAAGGAAAAGTGAAAGGGGTCCTCTTGTGGAATGTTTGGGAAAAAGTTGAGGATGCAAAAAAATTGCTAGCCGAACCAAGGACTTTTAAAAAGGAGGATTTGAAAGGTCGAATTTAATAATATTCTTTTACCTTTTTTTATATTCTGTATATCTTAATAATACTGGATTTTATGAATTCGCAAAAAATAAAAAAATTCGCTCATAAATTAGGATTAGGATGCCCCTTATTCTTAAATAAACGGTGGTGGCCACTCTTGGTTATTCTCAGCCGATCTGAAGCGGAAATCACACTTTTCTCCACCTTCTGCTAACGTCATACTCCTCATAAGTAATTTTCCAGATGCTCTGACAGTGACAAAGTCAAGGAAACAAAAGTAAGGTAAAAATTCCTCTGCATCCTGAGCTTTGTAATATTTTTGCACTCCACATTCATAGAAGTCATAGCCATAGTCGAAATCATTCTTTTCTCCTTCAATGAATTTCCATACCCAATCTCCAGGATAACGACGTTCTTGAGATTTATTTGCTTCCTCTTTTCTCTTTTGAATGAACTTTTGAGGGGGTGTACCAGCAGGAGAAAAAGGAATTTTCTCTATAACACTTAGAGTTGCTTTATAAACAATCTTACCTGTTTCCCTCGCCGTCTTTCCATATGCTTTCATAACCTTATAGAGTGCAAGACTTGGAGTTGCTCGAATAAGGTGATAAGTCATTGAATTATCATCACCGCCGATATAAGGAATTTTTAGTATTAATTCCTTGGTTTGATCAAGGGTTTCTTTCATAATACTATTAGTAAATTGCTCACCATATTCATTTATCAAAATTGGCTTCCAATTCTGTGCATGTTCCTCAAATAAGGCAATTATCTTAGATTTTTGAGAAATATAGTATTTACGTCCCTCCTTAGAAATATCTTCTATTTTAGCGCTCTTTTTATTTTCTAAATCTTGCGGATTATATCTTCTCTTAAATAGCATTAGTATCTTTCCTTTTAAACTACCTATTTCATTAGATTCATATTTTATCTTGAGATCAAAAGTTTTTTTTAAAAATTGGAAGTGAACTTTTTTGTACTCTTTATTATCGTATTCAGTACCATCACTATTATATTACATATACTAATAAATTTATCTACCAAATTATACCAAATTCTTAAAACGCCCGATCTATTTAAGATAATTAACAAAATAATTGAAGATTTCCCCTTTTTTTACAAATTGATGTACCATAATTCATTAAACTCTTAAAAATCAAAAATTTTCTAAAGGAAAATAAGAATTTTTCACATTTGAGTTTATAAATATGTATAGACAATTGTTGATTAAACTTATTTGCTATAGCTTTTTACAAATATAGATGAATTCAATTAATATCAATCTTCATAATATCCTTGAAATTGGTGATAATAATCCTCCAACAATTATGGGAGTTTTAAATTTAAGTCCTGAATCTTTTTATAAAGGTTCTGTATACGAAAATGAGGATGCCTTGAAAGAAGCAACAAACCAAATGGTAAAAAATGGAGCAAAAATCTTAGATCTTGGTGCACGTTCAACCGCGCCGTGGTCAAAAAAAATCTCGATTAAGGAAGAACTTGACCGCATACTTCCTGCGATGGATATTGTATGTAAAAACATTCCAAAGGATATTATTCTTTCTGTAGATACTCAGTATACAGAAATCGCTCAGCAAACCTTTGATTTAGCGAAAAAGTATAAGAAACATATCATTATTAACGATGTTAGTTGTTTAAAAACCGACGCCTCTCTTAAGAGTTTCTTAATCGATAACAACATTCCTGTAATCATTATGGCATCCAAAAAAGTACCAGGAGATTTATGTACTCTATCAGAGATTATTATAGAATTAGAAAAAACCATCTCGGATTTGAAAAAACAAGGATATAATAAAAATAATATCATAATTGACCCTGGGATTGGACATTGGATTGAGAAAAAAACCCACATTTATGATCTTAAAATCATCGGAAATTTAGACAAATTACGAGTTTTAAACAAGCCAGTTCTAGTAGCAATCTCAAGAAAATCCTTTATTGGTACAACCCTTAATATTCCAGAACCCGAAAATCGCCTAAATGGAACTCTCGCGGCTACCGCAATTGCAGTATTTAAGGGGGCTCATATTGTCCGAACTCATGACGTTGATCAACAACTTTTAGAAATTGTTAAAATGGCAGAAGAAATAAAAAAAAGTATTTAAATTAGTATTTTAACTTCCGAAAGTTTTAAAAAAATAAATAGAATTTTATGATAATTATATCTCTTTTTATAATTTAATGATATTGCCCTCGAATCTCTTTGGGGGGTATATTGGTCATCAAACGAGTTATTTGAAAACGGTTATGGGGCGTTATCTAAATTATAGACTCATTATTGAGTTTAAATTAGCTTTACGCTCCAATTTTAGGAGATTTCCAAACTCTAAAAATGTGGCTTAAGAAGCCTAATTCTCCTAGGATAATAATAAAGTATTAAAAAATCATCAAAATTATAAAGTATCTATAAATTAGGTCTTTCAATTTTCACTTTTTAGCTTATTGTCGGCGATAAAAAACTGTGCTTATATTTAAATTCTCGTAATACCTTATATTATATGTAAATTGATAAATTATCACGTAATTCACCTAAGGAATTGATAATTTTACTTTTACAAAAATTATAATCATAGCAGATCTTCCATGGCTGATAATAATTCCTATGATGCAGATGATATCCAAGTCTTAAAAGGACTGGAAGGGGTCAGGAAGAGACCTGCAATGTATATTGGCGATACTGGAAAAAAAGGGCTCCATCATCTTATCTTTGAGGTATTAGATAATTCTGTAGACGAAGCGATGGGCGGTTTTGCCAATTTAATAAAAGTCACTCTAAATACCGATAATTCTGTAACAATTTTTGATAATGGGAGGGGAATTCCCATTGATCTACATCCTGAATATAAGAAACCTGCCGTTGAGGTCATTATGGAACATCTTCATTCGGGAGGAAAATTTGATAAAAAAAGCTATAAAATATCTGGTGGACTCCACGGAGTAGGCCTTTCCGTTGTAAATGCATTGGCTGAATGGTTGGAGGTTGAAGTATGTAAAGATGGATCCCAATACACTCAAAGATTCTCGAAGGGATTAAAAGCTTCTGAACCAACAATTCAAAAAGCTACGATTAAAGAATCATATACTAAAATCACTTTTTATCCTGATAACTCAATATTTGATTTCGATGGCAGCCAAAAAATATTCAATAAAGCTATTATTTCTAATCGAGTAAGAGAACTTGCGTTTCTTACACCTCAGGCTAGATTTGAAATTATTGATAAGTATAAAGACGAGAAGGAAGAATATTTTTTTGAGGGTGGCATCAAAGAGTTTATTTCCTATTTAAACAAAGATAAGCAACCCCTTCACGATGATATTATCTTCATCTCTGATTCCTATGAAGAGGAAAAAGATGAAATCATATATTGTGATATAGCAATGCAATATAACCAAGGATATCAAACAAATATTTTAACCTATGCCAACACAATTAATACTATTGAAGGAGGAGTTCATCTCACTGGGTTTAAAACCGCGTTAACAAGAACTTTCAACTCATATATTGAAAATTTCATGGAAAAAAAATATAAAGAGCATGTATTAAGCGGTTCTGATACTCGAGAAGGACTATCGGCAGTAGTATCTGTAAAACTGCCCGATCCGCAATTTGAAAGCCAGACCAAGATTAAATTAGGAAATCCTGAAGTGAGACAAGTAATAAGCCAAGTAGTTTCAGATAAATTAACGCAATATTTAGAAGAGAATCCCGATACTGCGAAAAAAATTGTTTTAAAAACTATTAATGCTAAATTAGCTCGTGAAGCAGCACTTAAAGCCAGACAATTAATACGGCGTAAAAGTGCATTAGATAGTGCTCGAATGCCCGGAAAATTAGCCGATTGTTCTTCAAATAATCCTGAAGAATCTGAAATATTTATAGTAGAGGGACCCTCAGCCGGCGGTTCCGCTAAACAAGGTAGAGATAGAACTTATCAAGCAATTTTGCCCTTACGTGGTAAAATTTTAAATGTTGAAAAGGCCAGATTAGATAAAATATTACATAATAAAGAAATTCAATCAATTATAAAAGCATTAGGTGTGGGGATTCAAGATCTAAATCACGCTAATGGGATGAATGGGGATAATGAGAATGAAGCGGATAATGGTGATACCGAAGAGACTTTTGATCTTAGTAGATTGCGATATCATAAAGTAATTATCATGTGCGATGCAGATATTGATGGATTTCATATTGAAACTCTGCTTCTTACCTTCTTTTTTAGATATATGCGCCCATTGATTGATGAGGGTAATTTATATGTGGCCGTTCCTCCACTTTATAAAATATCTTATAAGAAAGACAAAACCTATGTATACAGTGATTTAGAAAAAGAACGTATGATTGATTCATTAAAGATAAAATATAAATTAAAGAACACTCAATCAGTTAAGGTTCAGCGTTATAAAGGGCTTGGTGAGATGAACCCCGAGGAACTCTATATAACTACCATGAATCGGGAGACAAGAAAACTCAAAAGAGTGACCTATGAAGATTTTATTGAAAATGACTTAGTTTTTTCTAAATTAATGGGTAAGGAAGTAAAAGCACGTAAAAAATTCATAATAAATCATTTTGATGAAGTAAGCACCTTAGATATTTAATATTCTTAATGAGTGTATCTTAAATTTCTATGTGAGGTTATAAAGTTGGTTTCAGAACAGATCGAAGATATATTACTTAAAGATGAGATGAAGAGTAGCTATATCGACTATAGCATGAGTGTTATCGTTGGAAGAGCAATCCCAGATGTAAGGGATGGATTGAAACCCGTGCATAGACGTATTATTTACGCGATGCTCTCAAATAATTGGAATTATAATAACGCCCATGTAAAGTGCGCTAAAATTGTTGGAGAATGCTTTGTAGAAGGTACATTAATTAATACGATTGATGGTTTAAAGGCGATAGAAAAAATTGCATCAGGAGATAAAGTTCATACTCATAAAAACCTTAAAGAAGTATCTCAATTATATGAAATGCCAGAACAGGAATTATTTCATATAGAATTAGAGAATGGTCTTAAAAATGTGAGTACCAAAGGTCAAAAATTCAAAATTTTTACATCTGACTTAAAATATGTATGGAAATCTGCTGATCAACTGAAAATTGGGGATTACATTGTATGTAGATCACAATATAATCCTTTCAAAATTGTAAATTGTATAAAAGATCTAAAATTTAATGAAGATATTGCTTATCTATTGGGATTATTCTTAGCAGATGGCTGGATCGATAGAGATAAAAAAAGAGGATATCATCGAATTGCTATCGGATCAACCAGTAGTGAAGTAATGGAAAAAATTCAATTGATTTTAAAAAAGAATTTCAATCAAGATGAAAATATTCTTCGAAGATCAAGTGGTTTCTATTATATAAGAGTGAACAATAATGAACTCAATAAAAAATTAATTTCTATGTTTAATTTAGAGGACAAATATTCGTATAATATCTTTGTTCCTCCAATATTGTATAATTCACCAGAAGAGATCATTTATTCTTTTCTCAGTGGATTTATAGATGGAGATGGACATATTCATAAAAATCGAAGTGTTATAAATATCAGTTCTATTTCTGAGAAATTTATCAGAGAAATTCAAGTTTTATTATTTAGTATGGGGGTTAATTCAGGAATATATTCAAATCAAATAAGAGAACACTATTATAAAGGTAAGTTGATAAAGGATAATTATGTTCTTTATTCGCTTGAAATAGCAGGACTTGACTTTCAAAATATTCGTCCTAAATTAAAGATCTCTAACTCAAAGAAAAATAAGAATTTATGGAAAGATAGAAGATTCACAGCTTCTAAAAATGAAGAAATACCTTTTTTAAGTAAATTTCTTTTTTTAGAATTCTCCGAAAGACATTTAGGTGGAGGGTGGTACCAGAATAAAGATGGTAATAATATTCGAATTGGATTAAAATATCCTGATGGTTCAAAAATTAGATATTCTAAGAATTTACGAGAGAAATATAGAATCTATAAATCCACATTAGTCAAATTGAAAATTTTAGAGAAGATGAAAGCCATTGACTCAAAATATTTAGATCTAGTCAATGAGATATTGAATAATAATCTATCTTTTATAAAAGTAAAAAATATATGGAAGCAAAATGGTGCTAGAACTTTTGATATTCAAGTGAAGGATGATCATCAATTCATTGCAAATGGTATGTTAGTACATAACTGTTTAGGTAATTTTCATCCTCACGGTGACGCTGCAGTATATAATTCACTCGTTAGATTAGCCCAGGACTTTTCGCTACGTTACCCTTTAATTCATCCACAGGGAAATTTTGGATCAATTGATGGTGACCAACCTGCGGCGTATAGATATACCGAAGCACGCTTATCAAGAATAGCAGAAGAACTTATCGAGGATATTGATAAAGAAACGGTAGATTTTCTCCCTAATTTTGACGAATCGACGGTAGAACCCTCTTATTTACCTGCAAAATTACCCAATATGCTGATAAATGGGACAAAGGGTATAGCAGTAGGGATGGCAACCTCTATGGCACCCCATAATTTAACAGAAATCTGTAATGGTATTATTGCAACTATTCAAGATCCGACTATTTCCATTGAAGAATTAATGGAGATAGTTAAAGGTCCTGATTTTCCTACCGGTGGAATCATCTTAGG
>SDNW01000053.1 GCA_004524725.1 Promethearchaeota archaeon | reverse complement strand
ATTTTGCCGCGCAATTCTCGAGTAGAACCTAAAAATTTTGGCTGTTTTCGGTAATGGGCACTCCTCTTATTTAATTCGGGGTGACTCTTTTTTAGCATAACCCCATAGTCCATCAATGCATAATACCACTCACGAGGATTTTTAGTATCTAAAGTCTTTCTAACGATAGGTAATATATGCTTATCAGAAACCGAGGAACTACCGGGAAAGAAAAAATATATATAAACACGTCGTATATTGGTTTCGATAAAATAAGTTGGGATGTTATAGGCGAAAGATAGAATAGAACATGCTGTATTATACCCAATTTGAGGAAAACTCTTAAGTACTTCGATATCCATGGGAAGTTTACCCTCATAATCTTTGAATACTCTTGTGGCGATTTCCTTTAATGCTACAGCCCGCTTATTATACCCAAGACCTTGCCAAACTTTCAATATTTCTTCAAGAGGAGCATCCATAAGGCTTTTAAAATCGGGAAAATTTTCAATAAATTCAATAAATTTGTCTGACACGCGATTAGTTTGAGTCTGCTGGAGCATTATTTCTGATACTAATACTTTATAGGAAGTAATATTACTTCTAAATGGAAAATCACGTTTATTATTTTTATAATAGGAATAAATTAATTCTTGGAAGGTATTGATCACTTCTGTATTTAAACTTTTAGAGCGATATAAGTTATGAAAATCGGTAATGAAAATTTTCTATCCACCTAATATAATCTTTGTAAAGAGAATTCATGAAGAGTAATGAATTTATTTGCTATAAAAAATAAATTAGATATTAGTATTTTAGGAAGGTCTATTTAGCAATATTGAATGCAAATTCAGTAACTCCGCCCTCAATCTTCTTTAGGTTTAATTTATACCCTGAAGTATCAATAATATGTAACATGGGACGATTTTCCAAAAGAATAGAGCCTCCAAACGTCTTGTAATTTAACTCTCTTCCAATTTTTACTAGATAGTTTAGTAAAAACCGAGTAATACCTAAACCCCGCCAATCTTTATGGACTACGAAGGCTAACTCTGCGAGAGAAGGTTTTGTTGTTTTAAAAAATGCTCCAATAGCTACAATTTGTTCTTCACCCCCTTCATTATAAATTCCAACCAAAATCATATCTGTAGAATAGTCAATGTTTACCATTGGTTGTATTTTTTTATGTCGGAAGTCTTGTACAGGAGAAAAGAATCGAAGATACCTATCTTTTTCATCCAATGAATAATGAAGTTCTTGCATCATTCTTTCATCAGTGGGTTTCACAGGTCGAATTTTAAGTGTTTTTCCGTTTTTCAATGTAAGTGAAGTTTCATACTTTTCTGGATAAATACTTATCCTTCCATCTATTGAAACAGGTAACTTTTGATCCGAATAGACATAATTCCATTTCTTTGCATGTTCTAGTAATTCTTCTCGAAAATCTGGATGGGCGATATTTATCATCTCTAATACTCTTTCTCTTATACTTTTTCCATAAAGGTATGCTATTCCCCATTCGGTTGTAACGTAATGAATATCCCCTCTCGTAATTACCACCCCTGATCCAGGTTGGAGATAAGGAACGATTCTCGAAACAATAGTACCATCTTTTAACGTTGCTGTTGAAGGTAACACCATTATAGGTTTACCCTCTTTTGCTCTTCCAGCACCCCTTACGAAGTCCACTTGGCCCCCTATTCCACTATAAAATTGATGACCTAATGAATCTGAGTTTACTTGTCCTGTCAAGTCAACAGAAAGAGCAGCATTTATTGCTACCTGTTTTTTATTCTGACTGATGATATATGGATCATTAGTATAGTCACATGGATGGAATTCAACCATGGGATTATCATCTACAAAATTGTATAGCTTTCGTGAACCCATGACAAAAGAACAGATAATTTTATCTTTATGAATACTCTTCTTTTTACATGTTACTACTCCTTCTTCGACTAAGTCAACTATACCATCGGAAAAAACCTCACTATGAACCCCCAGATCTTTTTTTTCTACAAGCTCTTGAGTAACTGCATTTGGAATCTCACCTATCCCCATTTGAATAGTTGACTCATCCTCAATCAATGAAGAAACGAATCTAGCTATCTTTTTTGAGTTCTCATCGGGTTCACCATAAGAAAATTCTATAACATCATGATCAGCAGGGACATATGCATCAATATCGTCCATATGAATAAAAGAATCACCTAAAGTCCGTGGCATATTTGGATTAATTTCGGCGATTACATATTCAGCCTCTTCAGCAATGGGTTTAACTATATCAACATTGATCCCATAGCTACAAAAACCAAATCTATCGGGTGGGCTAACTTGAATCAGAGCTGTGTCTAAGTGCATCTTTCCTAACTTAAATAACCACGGAATTTCCGATAAGAGCATGGGCGTATAATCTGCTTGTCCTGCCCTTATGTATTTTCGAAGTGATTTTCCGATAAAAAAAGCATTATGTCTAAAAAGATCCTCTATCCCTCCCGCAGTTTCATAATAATCTAGATCACTAAGACTAAGAAAATGAAGTATTTCGATATCGGGGAGATCAGGACCAAGCTCAATTAATTTTCTCGTTAAATTGATAGGCTCTGCACAACCAGAATCAATAAAAATTCTGTCGCCTGGGTTGATATATTTTTTTATGGCGTTTGATAAAGATACTTGTTTCTTTTTATATTTTCCTAAAGACTTTGAAGTATCATCATTTTTATAAGCACACATGATTGTATCTAGTTATTATTTTTCCTTCAACTAGGAATAGGTTTTTACTAATTTTAAATAAAACTATTACTAAATCTAGGAATTAACAAATGATGATGAATATTAAAGATTGTATCTCAAGAAGAAAGAGAGATTAAATCATTTTTTTCTTGCGCTTTTAGAATTAAGTCCACTGTTTTATTCATATATTTCCCTTTTTGAATTTTACAGGTTTGAGCTACTTTTGTAAAATTAAAAGATTCAGCGAGCGCATCCATATATGAAAGATTATATAATATAGAGATATTTTTATTATTTCGCATGAAGAGTTTATCTAATTCTCTTTTAATTTCATTATCACTCATTTTATGATTTTTAATCTTCACCCTCTTTATAACTTCATCAACACTATCCTTAAAGTGAATATTTCGCATTTTAGAAATCAATGAACTTAACACTATGGTGTATAAGATTAACACATCAAATTTCGTTCCATGCATGGTAGCAAGTTTTATCTGGACATCTTGTAAGATTTCTTGAATATAATTATCATCCATCCCTTTGATTTCCCTGAAAGGTGCGAAGAAGCTATGGTATTTCTCTTCTAAAAATAAATGTAAATTCTCATAAAATAATGTTTTGAATCGTTTTATCACTAAGCCGGAGTTTTTTATACGAACCGAGATTTCTGGCGTCCTGCCAATTATCTTATCCGCCCCTTTTATATAGAACTGCTGTTCTATAAGATTATCTGTAGCAATTAATAATCGTTTCATATTCATTAATTTGATAAAACCCCTAAATGAATTCAAATAACCATTCTAGATTGACTCAAAACTGTAATAAAAGTAATTCGATTTAAGATTTTGCATATCAAAAAAATCATAACTAATTACTTTAAGAAAGTAAACTGTATATTATATTTATAGGAAATTAATTACCAAATGAAAGATACAATTCTACGAGATAACATTTATTACATAAAGAATCATGTATATCATAATCAATTTATTAAAAAATTTATAGTTTGTATATTAAATTTTAACAAAATTAAACGAGGTTTTCATAAATGGGATTAAAACTAGCAACTTCATTTGCGATTATGTTTCTATTTGCTCTTGTATATGCGGTAGTCTTCGCTATAGGTATTTGGTTCCTACCCACGGATCTTTTTGGATTACTAATAATGGTGGGGTTTACTCTTTTAATCGTCCTATTCCAATATGGAATTTCACCATATATTATTCAGTGGATATATCGGATTGATTGGATTCCCTATGAAAGATTTATGCGTGAATATCCCCATCTATCTGAAGCTATTGACAAGGTGGCATCGCTACAAGGAATTAAGCATCCAAGAATGGGAATCATCCATGATCTTAATCCTAACGCTTTTACATTTGGCCATACAAAAAATAATGCGCGAATTGTCATCACGGATGGCATTTTACGGTATTTAGACGAAGAAGAGCAAACTGCGGTTGTCGCTCATGAATTAGGGCACGTTGTTCATAATGATTTTATAATCATGACCGTAGTATTTGCTATTCCACTGATCTTATTGACGATTGCTCGATGGTCATATTATGCGGTTCTATTTTCTGGTAGAAGATCTGGTGATCGTGACGGAGGAGGAAATATTGCCTTAATATTATTTGCTGTTGCGGTTCTTTCATACATCGCATATTATATCGGTTATCTGATATCATTGGTTGTGAGTAGAATCAGAGAGTATTATGCGGATGAACATTCAGCAGAATTAACGGAAGATCCAAATACTTTATCCACTGCTTTGGTAAAGATCGCATACGGATTACTTATAGGGGGAACTGAAGCACAAATTAAGGAAAGAAACAAATCAAGAGTCAGAGCACTTCGGGGGTTAGGAATATTTGATCCTAAGAAAGCAAGTCATTTAGCTGTGGAAGGTGTGGGGAAAGCAGGTGTTATTTCTAATGATGCAATTCAAAGAGCTGCAGGCTGGGATTTATTCAACCCTTGGGCGAAGTATTTTCAGATCTTTAGTACACATCCATTACCTGCCAAGCGAATACAAAGATTAAATGAACAGTGTGAGAGTTATGGAAAATCTGCGGAGATCGATTTTTCAGAGGCAAGAAAGCTTAAAGAACTTCAAGTAGGAAAATCTATGGCAGGGGAATTCTTAACAGATTGGTTTGTAAAGGCATTGCCCGGTTTTATTTTTACAGTCTTACTTATTTTCACAGGTTTCTGGGTTTTTGGATATTTCTTTTCAACCCCATTCAGTACGTTAACGACTCTTCAAAACTTATTGCTTCTTTGGTCTATTGGATTTGTAATCATAGGTCTTGGGTATATTTTACGAACCTCTTACATGTATCGGAGCGGATTTGAACCTAAATCGGTACTAGAGTTGGTAACCGTAATCAATGTATCCCCTATTCGACCTGTACCAGCAATAATCGATGGAACCATAGTAGGAAAAGGAATTCCTGGTTATTATTTTAGCGATGACCTCTTTTTTCAAGATGATACAGGTCTTATGTATATTGACTATCGGTTTGGATTAAGTATTGTAGACTTTTTCTGGGCAATTACAAGGGTGAATCAGTTAATTGGACAAAGGGTACGAATACGAGGATGGTACCGAAGAGGTCCCAGTCCTTATTTACAAATCGACAGATTAGAAACAGAAAGCGGAAAAACTTATCGCAATTATTCTAAACATATTTCGTATCTAGGAGCGATTATATTCTTTCTAATTGGAGCTGTACTTTTGTATTTCTGGTTTACAATACCCTTCTAAATATAATTTTTTTTTATCCTACTTATTTATACATTTATTTTAATAACACTAGAAGCTTATTATTAATCAGAATCATGGATAAAAAGAATAAGATTGAATTAATGGCTCCTTTAAAGAATTTGCAATCGCTAAATGCAGTGTTACCATATGCTGATGCAGTTTATTTTGGGGTAGAATCTTTTAATATGAGAATGTTCAGCGATAATATTCAATTGCGTAATTTAAGCGAGGTCACTAAAATTTGCCATGATAATAATAAAAAAGCATACCTTACAACCAATATTATTATTTATGAAAATGAGTTTAACATCCTTGATAATGTATTAGAGGAGGCAAAAAAATCTGATATTGATGCGATTATTATCCACGATATAGGCGCAATTGAACTTGCTAAGGATAAAGGATTGCCTTTTCATATATCCACCCAAGCAAATGTATCCAACTCACGATCTGCACGGTTCTATGAAAAATTAGGCGCTGATCGTTTGATTCTTGCACGAGAGTTAAACTTAAGTCAAATTAAAGAGATTAAAAGCACACTTACGTCGACTGAAATTGAAACTTTTGTTCATGGTGCTCAGTGTACCTCTGTTTCTGGACGCTGTTATTTTTCTGCTGAAATCTGCGGTGCCCAAGAATATTCCGCTAATCGAGGTAGATGTGTCCAACCTTGCCGCCGTAAATGGCGTGTCTATGATGACCAATCTAATGAATTTTTATATGATGGTGTGTTTTTTATCAACGCCAAAGATCTATGTATGATAGAGTATATCCCCGAGTTAATAGAAGCGAAAATCGATGCCTTTAAGATTGAAGGTCGAATGAGAGATCCTATTTATATAGAAGAGACTGTTTCCTGCTACAAAGAAGCAATAAACGCATATTATAATAATGAATTCACTCAAGAAAAGGTTAAAAGCTGGCTCAAACGGTTAAATATGGTATATAATCGAGGTTTTTCTACAGGATTTTATTTTGGAAGACCTTTAGGAGGTGAAATTCAACGATCTCGTGATGGCAATATTTCTACGTATAAAAAAGTGGAAATTGGAAAAGTATTGTCTTTTTTTCCCGAGAAAGGAGCAGCAAAAATCTTACTAACAAAAGGACAGTTAAAAATCGATGATGAAATTTATATCATCGGTACTAATACTGATACGTATCTGAAACAGAAAATTACTTCGCTTCAAATCAAACAAAAACAAAACTTAACTGAGACACCTTTCGTCAGTTCTCAAAATAACAGAATAACTGTCGGCATTTTAGTAAACAGTCCCGTGAAAAAAAATGATAAGATCTTCAAACTTCAAAAAAGAACTCATTTGAACTCAAAACTGACTAATAACTGAATTTAAATAGAAAATAAAAAAAAATTGAAAAGATTTTGCGAAAGATTTGGAGTTCTTTAAAGATATAAATTAATTTATAAATCTTCTGCTAAATCTTCATAAGCTTCCAAGGCTAATTCAATAATTTCTTGGAAAGCCATGGCATCTTGAAGATTTCCTTCGACGGTAATGTCTCCTGCCATATATGCACTAGTTGCGTCAACTTCGCCGAAGAGCATTCCTGCTCCAACTTCTTTCGTTGCTGAAAATGTAAATGATGGACTATCAATTTCGCCTTCACCAAATTCTAACGTGCCGTCATGGGCTTTAAGCCAGAATTTTGCATCAGCGTCGGTTATAACCATTTGGATGGCAATATCCATATCTTCTAGTTCTTCTTTTAAGTCTTCATTTTCTTCAGCAATTTGCTTGAAAAGTTCAAACATTTTTAATGTATCGTTGACATCGGCTGCACCAGCACCCGCGTCAATCTTGCCTTTAACTTCTTTTATTAAGCCTTCATCAACCATTTTGATTTTTCAACCTATTTTTTATATTTTTTACTTAATTTAATTCAAAGATAAATAAATACTATTAATTATAACTTTTTAATATATAAAAAGATTTTATTTCTTCCTATATATTAATATGCAATATTTGTAGCATAGCTTTTTTATTTAACTATTTTTTATGAGATTTCTACTAATAACATATCGGAAAAGGGCGATATTTTGTCGAATCCGAGCTAAGGGAGAATGTATGAAAAAGTAAAAGAAGAATAAGATCTAATTTAAGAAATTAAAGAGAAAAAATGGCGCCCACAGCGGGAGTTTCATACCATCTGGAAACCATATGGAGATTTGAACCCGCGTCGCAGGAGTGACAGTCCCGAATGCTGGACCGGGCTACACTATGTGGGCATAAATGCCTTACAATGCGTTAATAAATCTTAATTGTATAACAAAAGAAAGAAAGAACCCTATAAAAATTTTATTCTCTAATGAATAGAGAATTTATGGGATAATGTACTAATAAAACTAAGATAATGAGCATATATTATCTAGTTTGTGATGAATTATGAAAGAAATCGAAGGGAAAAATTACTATAGTATTGATGAGATCTACGAAAAATTAAATGGTAATATCCAAAAGGAACAGATTAGAGAGTTTTTTGAAAATAAGAAATTACCAGGAAGGCTAATAGCCAATGTTTGGTATGGGGAAGAAGAATCTCTCGAAGATATACGATTCTTAGAGAAAGCAGTAATGATTGGGCATATTAATTTTGATCTTTCGGAAATTAACCTAAAGGGCCGAATATTGGATATTGGAGGGGGAGGAGAAGGTATAATCGGCCAGTTAAAGGGTGCGCAAGTGGTAGCTATCGATTTAAGAGCTAGTGAATTAATGGAAGCGGCAGACGGAGATTACTTAAAGGTTATTATGGATGCGAAGGATTTGAAGTTTTTAAATGAATATTTTGATACAGTCACTGCTTTCTTTAGTCTGATGTATGTTCCTACCTCAGATCGCGAGATTATCTTTAAAGAAGCATATCGTGTACTAAAAAAAAGGGGTGAATTTGTAGTTTGGGATTTAATTATCCCAGAAAAAGGGGATATTGCCAAGGAGTACTATGGAATTAGCTTATCCATTGCCACTGCAGAGAAAAAGATATCAACAGGATATGCTATTCGGTGGAATAAACAACAAAATTATGAACTTTATACGGAATTAGGTAAAAAGATAGGATTGGTTGTTAAGGATCATCATGTGGACGAGAACACTTTTTTCATCAGATACGAGAAAATTTAACTCAATCGAGTATACACTTTCCATTCTATTTCTGAAAGGACTTCTTAAATGCTCAATATTCGGAATTAATGAATCTATTGATAAAAAATTTAAGTCAGTTTTTAGATTATTAAATTATAGGTATAAGATTTACAGAATAATATTTGTAAAGACCATTATTTAAGTGATGCTGAACAAAAACACATTAAATTCAATCTTTAAAGGCCTTTTAGACGACAATAAGAAATTTATAACAATCATAGACAGAATCATTAATGCAGGTGTAAACCTTATCAATAACACGGATGAATTAAGAGAAGAGCTGATGGGATTTGACGGAATATATCAAACACACATTGAAGATGCTGATTTTAATTATTGGTTCCAAATTGCTGAGGATCGTTTATATTATGAAAAGGGTGAACACCCCGAAGCGCCATTTAGATGCTACTTTACTAAAGAATTATTCATAAAGATACTTATGAGAGAATTGAGTGGTACGGAAGAATTTTTAAAAGGAAAACTTAAAGTGGATGGCGATCTTTCGCAAGGATTAAAATATGTGAAATTTCATCGGGTTTTTTTTAAATATTTACAATTAAAAAATGGTAATAATAACCATTGAAAATGTAATTATTATCGTTATATTATATGAAATTTTAAACCATCTCTTTATATTATGTTTATATTTATTTTCGTTAAAAGAAATTGAAATTATATATTCATGAAATAAGAGGTATTATTCTTTCACGATGATGATTGACTCTAATAGAATCTCAACCATACTTCAATCGCTGGAATCGACAGATGAGCAATTTAAAACTAGTATTGACAAAATAATTAAGATTGGGTTAACCATTGCGAATAATTCTAAGGATTTTAAAGATGAGTTAAGATGCTATGATGATTTCATATGCCATGTCTATATAAAGGATTTAGATTTTAATATCTGGGTCAATCATAATCAGCAAACGTTATCGTATAATACTAACTATTACGAGAATCATTCTAACGATAATAGGATCATTCATTTTATTATGAAAAAAGAAATTTTAAAAAAAATTTTTCATCAGAAAATGTATGCTTCTGAGGCATACATGAAAGGTTTTATTGAAATCGAGGGCACTCTTGCGGATGCGATGATAATAAAGAACGTGTTGCGCTATTTTTTCAAACTTTATCGATATCTTATTAGCTAATAAAATCCCTAAAATTTTTATTTTCTTTATCCTTTTTAAACAAAAGAATCTATGATATATATAAAAAAAAAAGGGGCCTGTAATCTAGCTGGATTAAGAGATGCGTGTTTACGGTCTGCTCCAGAAAGGGTGCCCGGCTTCGGACTGGGATGTCGCAGGTTCGAATCCTGCCAGGCCCACTTTTTTAATCTACTAGTTCTGAGATTATGGAGATAATTATTATCTCCTGCTGATTCTTGCCACCAAAATCCTTGCAGGATAAATCCGATTAAGACTATATTTTTTTCTTAATCATCATTTTTGTTGGTTCGTTCATTTTTAGGTTCCAATAACAGATATATGACGAAAATTATCGGAGTAACGATATATAACGTTATGATATATGGCGCAAATGGATTAATATCCATTATACTTCTAGGAGGTTCTCAACTTACCAAAGAAAATGCCATGAGTAATACAGTTGCAGCAATTGGGCATAATATCATTAAAACCGCCGATATTTTCTTAATCATATAAATGATTCTAATCTCGAAATCACCTCTTTTAAGATAAATGCTAAAAAAGATTTGAAAATTAATAAGTCTTTTCGCCTTCTACAACCAGAATTTTAATAGTTGTCGTATATTAAAGAGAAAATTCTATAGGATGAGAATTTGCATCTTGCTATACCACTATGAAATTTAGTCCTACCTAATTAATAACTTATAAAGATCAGACTTATATGTAACTTTGGTTTTAATTTTCTACCAGAAGATGTTGAGAAACTTTAAACAAGGTGCCTAAATATGCATGTTCTTGTGGTCCACAGGTCCAGTAGTTCTTTTTTATGGTTAGTATTTCGAAAAAAGGGAGTAATGATTAAAAATTATCGCCTTGATACTGGTAAAGAATCTATTTTTCTATCGTACCCCGATTTCGAAGAATATAAAGCTATTTTTTCAAAAAAAAGAAGAAAGAAAGGAAGAGAAAAGAACTTCAAAAATTACCCCTAACTAAAATTATCATCTCAACATCTTCTACTTTTTATAAATTTTTCAATAAATTCTTTTTGTGGTAAAAAATAGAACTTTGGGTACAAAGCTTAAATTCATACAATAAATCAAAGCCTAGTCTCATGATATATAAAAATAAATGAAATGATTGTTTTCGAAGAAATCCCGCGAAAAAGAAAACATTTAAATAGATGCAAAAATATTTTAATTATTAGCACAAATAGTAAACTTTATACACAAACATAATATTTGTATAAATTTTTACCACAAAATGATTGTACTCGAAAATGATCTTTTTGAAGAGGAAATAAATGGTTCCGATTCAATGGAACTACTTGGAATAGGATTAGTGTCAATTTCGGGAAAAAGAGCAAATACTATTTTCAAAAAGGGAATTGGAACTGGGTTGCTTAAAACTTTGGTAAAATTCTATAAAGACCAAATTATTAATAAACGAGAAGGAAAAATAATTGACTTATTAGGTTCTTATACGATTTATATTCACTTTTTCGACATCAAGCCAGATATATTCACGATTTTTTATGTAAATGAAAAAGATAAACTCATTCGTTATGATCGGTTATGTTCTATCTCTAATAGACTCGTAAAAACTTTTTCAATGAACAGTTCTAATGTTGATATAAATAATATTTGTGAAAATATTCTTCCGAGAGTATCAGGAATTTCAGCACTTTTTATTATTAGCAGAGGCGGTCATTCCTTATATACACAAATTAATGACCAAAAGAAATTTCTTATGACCAATTATATTCAAATTGGGGGCTTTCTCTCCGCAATCACTGCCTTTTCCCAGGAAGTAATCGGTAAGGACTCTGGTGAAAATTTAGAGGAGATCAATTTTCAAAACCATAAGTTCATTCTCAATATTAAGGATAATTTGATTTTTGCTTATCTCCTTGAAAAAAATACAAATTTAAATCAAATTAAAAGATTTATGGAATTACTGGCAGAAGAATTTTTAATTTCTTACCGTGAACAATTAGATGATTTCAATGGAGATATCGAGCCATTTACTTCATTTAAATATGTTGTTGATAAATATTTTATAATTTAAAACTTCAAAAACTCAGTTGAAGAATAAAGTACTTTTTATACGTTATATATGAAGAGAATTTATTTTAATACAAAATTATTTATTAATTAATTTTATAATGTATTTGGGAATGACTGTTTTATTAGATTTAAATTTAATTATGAATAATTTAATTGAATCCTTAGGTACATCAGTCTACTTCATCTTGATTACCAGTGAAAATGGAGCAGTTATTAAATCATATATTAATGAGGAAGAATTTAACAAGGCAGCAATCTCGTTAAATATATCTCAACTTTACGAATTAGCAGAGGAAACTGCGGAATCAATTGGTCTTCATAGCCCTGATTTCAATATAATCCATTCTGAAAATTATTATATTCTCTCGATGAAAATTTTAGATAATATTATCATTTTATTGACAGTAGACCAAATTGAAGTTAAAAAAGTTTTCGAAATTATAAATAAGTCTATTAAAATGAATGAAAACTAAGAATAATCTAATTTTTATGTTTTATAAAAAGAAAAGAATCCTCTTATTTTAGATGCAAAAAATTAAATAATTATTGGACTCACTAAATCCTTTATTTAATCATATCATATAATATCATAATACTTAAAAAAATGAAATAAGAGCTGATAATTTATGCATTATGAACGTAATCAATATTCTGAAGGTTTCTCTATTTGTGGACTGATCATTGCTGGTATGTTTCTATATTGGGGATTCAACACTCTTACGACTGGATTCTTTTCCATTTTTAGTTTATGGTGGCTTGGATTTATTTTTATTGGTATTGGTATCGCAATTATCTCAGGCCAAATTTACGCACTAGCAAATAGAAGTGATTTAAGAAATGTAGTAAAATACGAGTTTGGAGAGAATCCTAATGCATCGATAGAGGAAATTTCGGCTAACACAGGTATTACTGTTAAGGATGTACGGGCGATTATTTTAGATTTAAAAGCTCGTGGAGAACTCAAAGGTAAATTCTCTTCTAAAACAGGCGAAATGAAATATACACAAGTCTCTCAACCCCCTGAACCGGTAGTGGAAACTGTAGAAAAAGAGGAAAAGAAAGAGCAATACTGTCCTAGCTGTGGTACTCCTGTAAAGAAAGAAGAGGCTATGTATTGTGCTTATTGTGGAACCAAGTTATAATAAAAATTTTAAATATTTTTCTTTTTCTTTAATTTTCTTGTTAATTTAAGTAAAAATAATTTAAAAATTGGACTCTTAAACTAATTTATAATATCCTTATTTTTTATCTTTAAAGAATTTAGTTACGAGATTAAAATGAAATATAAAAAAGATCAGTATAGCAATAGTTTTTCGATATGCTCACTCATTTTTGCTGGGATTTTTATTTATTGGGGTGTTGACGCCTTTTTTGATGAATCTTGGAAATTTGTTTTTAGTTTATGGGGTCTTTTTTGGATTGGAATAGGTGTTGCGATTTTATCCTCGCAAATTGCCATAATTGCGAATAGAAGCAAATTAAAGAGAATTGTACTCCACGAATTTCAATCAAATCCCAATATTTCGGTTGAAGAAATAAGTGCTAACACGGGGATATCAGTGAGAGATATCAGAGCAATAATATTAGATTTAAAGGCAGCGGGAAAACTAAGAGGAGGTTTTTCTATATCGACTGGAGCAGCAGAATCGATGAAAACTGTCAATGTTTCAATAGCAGATCCGCAAAACATCGAAGAACAGGCAACTTTTTGTCCAAATTGTGGGACCGAAATAAAACGAGAGAATGCGGAATATTGCTCCTATTGTGGAGCAAAAATTTAAAAATATTATAATTATTTCTTTTTATTCTATTTTTAACTTTTAAGATAATTTCCTTTTGAGAAGATGGAAAGATTGAAATATATGATTTAATATATGAAAAAAATAATAAAAAAAGTAAATATATTTACGGAGGGTATCTTAACTCGTAGATACTTTTACCTCCATTTAAAGGTCCTTTAATGTAGGGTTCAATTTCTTTTGGATCTCTTTGTGTGATGCCTTCGATAGGAGGTAATTTACCGGGGGGAAAAGTAGTTAAAATATCTTCCACTAATTTTTTTAAATAGTCCAAAAAGGCTTCCATCCCTGGACGACCTTTTTCGAAGGTTGCTTTGCTGGGGCATCCGACATGTCCTTCAGGGTAAGCAATTAGTTCAATAGGTCCAAATCCTACTTGTCCGTACCATCGTATAGGTTTTTGATATATATTACCTGCTTTGTCTACATGGCCTTCTGGCATCCAACCAACTACCTCATTATCATTACACGCATCGATATCCTTGAGCAATTCCGGAAATAAAGTCATTGAAAAAGAAGTTTCTGCCTCATCTGCATGGATAAATGGAGTTTCAAAAGGCCCTCCATGTTCTTGGTCTTTGCAATATTCTGGTATCGCATGATACCAGTTTACATTACAAATAACAGCCGGAAGTTGGTAATTTTTGGCCCATTCGTGAATTGCACTAGGAATAACATATTCATGTCCATGACCGTTTAATAAAATCATTTTTCTAAAGCCCATATTCCAGCAACCGGCCATAATTGCCCGTAATAAACCCTTAAATGTTTCTTCTGGAACAATTATTGTACCGGGCATACCGACATGATGATATGGATGTGAACCATACCAAGTTGGTTGCCCAACTGTGCATCCTGTCTTTTGTGCTACTAATTCTGCCATTCTTGTTACCAAAAACGTGTCCTCTCCAATACACGCAGCGGGACCATGGTTCTCTGTCGATCCCACGGGTATTATAATAACATCATTTTTCTTTACTCGTTCTTTAATTTCAGAGATACTTAAATTTTGAAGATAGATACCATCAGGTAAGTCCATATGTCCAGATTTTGGGGGGAGATTCCAATCAGTCATATTCTCTCATCTCGTTTTAATAATTGCTAATTAATAATATTATTAAGCTACTATATATGTTAAATTTTTTAACGATTGAAAATACTTTGCTAAATAATGAAATTAAGTATTGTCTCTGGGCTCAAT
>SDNW01000169.1 GCA_004524725.1 Promethearchaeota archaeon | reverse complement strand
TCGTTAATATATTCCGAAATATCTGCTTTATGGGAGTAATTAAGAGTGGTAAAATACCGAATATTTTTGCTTTCTAATACCTTCACGAGCTTTTCTACTGGAAGTTTATATTTAACGGGCCATCCTTTTATTTTATCTTCCTCATCGCGAATTTCAAAATAGTCCCAAATTGCTTGAAAAATATTCGGAGGAAAAAAATGAGTATGAACATCTATATATTGAAAATCATGATGTGAGAAAGGCATATAAAATAATAATTAAGTACCAAATTTATAATATTCTTACTTAAATAGAGCTTTTATTAGAGAGGCTATATCTTCTGGAATAATATCTAAAGCTCCTTGAGCAGAATAAGTACTACCGCCACCTTTACCTCCATAATGTTGAATTAAATCATTTAAAACATCGTTTGCTTTGAGATTTTCACAATTTGAAATAATAATAACTTTATTTTGAGGTCTAAGAATCATTAACATATAATTTTCTGGAAAATCCTTAAATTGCTTCTGGAGCACTCTATATTCTAAATCTATTTCTAAAATTCCAATTTTACAATCCTCTATTTGAAAACTAGGATAATTTGAAATATAATCAAGTAAGTTTGAAGCTACTTTTATATAATTTAGTTCTAGCTGATTATATTCTCTATATTGTTTATGAATGAACGGGAAAAAATTAGAATATTGGATTCCTAACATATCAGATGAGGAGATTAGATCCACATTGAATTGCGAGTATAACTCTAAGGCTTTTTTTCCTAAAACATATTTAATATCTGTTCCTTTTTTGAATTCATATAAAAATAACGGTCCAATTTCCGTAGAGTTTTTAACATGTGTACCCCCGCAGCATATCAAATCATAACCAGGAACCTCTACTAGTCTTATTTTATCTTCATCGGGGATATCTCCTCTTAGATTAGCACCATATTTTGATAACTCTTTTTTTGATGTAATATAAGTTCCAAACTTATGATTTTCGATTGTGGATATTTGAGTTAATTCTTGTAAACATTCTTTTAATTGGGATTCAGTAATTTCATGACTAATTTGGAGCATGACTTCTTCAAATAGAATATTCGCATGAACAGTATCAATGTCAAACTTATTTTTAATAATAGCAGATAATAAATGTTGCGAGGAATGTGCCCGCATAATACCATATCTATATTGCCACTCGATATTACCTATTATTGAATCTCCGATTTTAAATTCATCAACAAATTTCGCATTAATCTGATGATATACTTTTTCTCCTTCTTTTAAAACATTTTCAATTTCATATCTTTTTTTCTCTTTCTCAATATAGCCTTTATCACTTACTTGGTTCCCGCTTTGAGGATAAAAAGCCGTTTGATCTAAAATAATACTATTTTTTTCGATTTCGATTATTTTAGCCTTGAATGTTTTTAGGTACGGATCTTTCCAGAATAAAAATTCTGTCATTTTTTAATACTAATCTTTTTTTCGTTAAAAATCTACTATCTAATTCGTTTTTAAGTTTGAATGGTGATAAAATTTAAACTTAAAAAAAGCGTGAAGATAAACAATAACAGGAAACCGTGACTTCTTTTTAGATATTCGCGTCTGAAGAAAAACGAGTACATAATAAAAACCAATGAAAGAGTAAATAAATTCAAGATTAATACAATATTGAAAGCGATATTCATAATAATTATACTGCTAATTCCAAACGTCACAGATATATTCCAGATAACTTTTCCAACCATTCCACCTATTCCAATTTCAGTGGATTCCTTTTTTATTGATTTAACCACTAAGGTTAATTCCTCTACATTAGTCACAAAACCGATAATAATAAAGCCAAAAAAAGCTTCCGATACGTTAATAAATTCAAGAATCTTATCTGCCGAATAAATTAGTAGTTCTCCTCCAAACAAAATTAAAATAAACCCTATCGCGATAAGTAGTATTATTTTATATTTTACTACAATTTGAGGTCTTTCAAAATCTCTCACAAGTAGCTTTATATCAATTGATTTACTCCCTTCTTTATTTTTCTTAGAATAGTGTTTGAGGTTCCAACCAAAATAAACAACATAGCATATAAGTGCCAGAATACCTGATACTACTAAGAAATTATTGAATGTTAACCCTGTGAAGATAATTATAAGTAGAATGAAAATAAGAATAATATAGAATGACGAAATAGGACGTATCTTGATTGGTTTCATCATCAAAGCTATTGAAAAGGGCAGAGTCATGGCAATAATAGAGTTTCCTATAATATTCCCCATGGATATGTAGGGTAATCCATTAGTAGCCGAAATTATAGATGCTATCGACTCTTCAGGATCAATACCAAGAATTAACATTCCTATAATTAACGGAGACAAATTATATACTCTACAAATTACTTTTAAATTATCTAAAAACAAATCTGCAGCAAAATAAATAATAATATAACTCCCAATAAATAATCCAATCCAAAATATTAACTCCCACATCTTTATTTTCAAATTTATTAAATGAGAAGAAGTATTTAAATTAAAAGAAAAATCGAATTTTAAGGACGGCTTAGATAAAAATAATAAAATAGAAGGAAAAAGAAGGTTTTATTCTTTTCTAAGGATGGTACTCAATTCAGTTTTTAAAAGATCTCGAATGGCAACGCGTATAACTTCCGATCGGTTGGGGTAAAGCTCCATATTGACTAACTCTTCTATTCCCTTAAGATAGGCTTCTGGAATATGACAAGTTATAAGTTTTATCTAAATCACCTTGATTGATATTAAACGTTGATATTTTTATTAATTAGGAGCAAAAGCAACATAATATAAGAATGTAATACTACGATAATACTCTCCAAAATACACTCTAAAGGCGATTTAAATTTTTTTACTCAAAATTCTAATTTTTTAAAACACCAAAATTTAAATACCTCGGTCACCGATATACTACTATAATCGATGTATTATTCAAAAATCTAAGTTATACCCTATGGCTGAAAAGATCGCAAACAAATTTGAAAAAACCATGAAAAAGGGTTTTGTCAACATATTTGTACTTTTGGCATTACATAAGGAACCTACCCATGGTTATCAAATAAAAAAGATGATAGAAGAGAGAACATCTGGTTTTTGGTCCCCCTCAGATTCAACAATGTATACTATTCTTAATAATTTGCGAGAGAAAGGTTTAATTACACTGAGTAACACCCAAGATCCTGAGGAGACTCGAAAAGTATATGAGTTAACTAAAAAAGGAAATGACACCTTAAAATTGATGATAGAACGTGAAAGAGAAATGAGGGACTCAATGAGAGCGATCCTATTTTCCACCACGGATTTAGATAATGATTTTTTTGAGGATTCGCTATTAGACATTATTTTAAGGGGTCCTAAGATAGAAAAATCTTCTATCCATGGAACTGCTATGAATCAATCTTTTATGGGACCATTTAGGGCGAAAATTCTCTCAGATTTAAAAGAAAGACCCAAAGAAGAGCAATTAAGGTTGTTAAAAATGGGTAAGAATTTTATTGAAGAACGGATTCAGAACTTAAAGCAGATTTTAGAAAACATCGATAATAACATCTCAGATTTAGAATCTGAATAAGATTTAAT
>SDNW01000168.1 GCA_004524725.1 Promethearchaeota archaeon | reverse complement strand
CATATAAGGATGATGAATACGTTATTATTGAACCATGGGGGAGAAGTATCGACCATTTACGGCTGACTATTATCGGAAAAGAGGGCACACCTTATGAAAAGGGGCGCTTTATTTTTGAAATTAAATTTCCCGAAAATTACCCCTTCCAACCGCCTTATGCGTATGCGGTAACCCTTATGTGGCATCCAAATATTGATTCTTCTATTCCACCTGGAAAATTGAATATCTGTTTAGATTTAATCAATCCCGATTTGGTAGGTAAAGTAGATGCCTCCACTGGAGCTTCTGGTTGGACACCCTCAAAAACACTTACAAATATTATTGAGGCTCTGAAAGGAATGATGCATGTAGAACCTCCTTTCTTCAATCCTGGAGATCCATTAAATCATGAAGCGGGAGAGCAATATTTTAGAGCTCTGAAGAAATTTGAGTCCAAAGCTGAGTCCTGGACTAAGAAATATGCTTGTGATTAGAAGAAATTAAAGAGTTTTTTATTTACTTCTTTTTATTTTACTTCAACGATATTTCTATTGGTATCAATATGAAAGAAAAGCAAATAGATAATTTACCAAAAAACCCAATTGAAGCTCAAGGATTGCTTATTAAGGCGTTCTATGAAAAATTTGGAAAGGAAGCATTGCCCTTGATAGCAGAGGTCTGTAAGAAACAAGGACACGCTCTTGGGTTAAAAATCAAACAGAAAGTGAGCGATAACCGTCTATCGACTGTTGCGAACGCGTTTTCGAAGAGCTATAATCCCGATGACATCAATGTAGTGGAGATCTCAGATATAAAATTCCAAATCCAAGGAACTAAATGCCCATTTGGTCTTGAAAATACTTCTAGAGAACTTTGCGAAGCTGTAATGGAGATTGACGCGGAATATTTTCGAACCGCTGTAAGTGAGGATCTTAAGCTTAAGGTTATTAAAACTGTAGCTGCCGGAGATAAATATTGTGATACGATATATTCTTTTTAGGTGAGAATAACTACAGATGATGGATGATTTTACTTTCTTAAGGACTAAAAAGGTTATTGTTTTTGACTTAGATGGCACGATAGTGAACTTAACTGCCGATTGGCCAACTTTGAAAAATATTTTAAGAGAAAGGTACGCAAAGCGATATAACGACTTTTGCAACTTTCGAAGTATTTCTCGCTGCCTAAGTGAAATTGTAAATAAAAAGGATGAACCGGAATTACTAAAGTTCTTTGATATCATCCAAACTTATGAGATGAAAAACATCCACGATACAACTCCAATTGAAGAGGTAGTTTACTTCATAAAACATAAAGAAAATTTCGGAATAAAAAACAACACAAAGTTAGCGATTCTTTCTCTCAATACTAAAAGAACAATAAAAAAATCACTAGAGTTGGTAGGAATCGAACAATATTTTGATATCATTGTAGGTAGAGAGGACGTTAGGAGTTGGAAACCTGATCCTGAGGGCTTACTTAAGATCAAAAATCATTTCGATCTAAAAAAACAGGATTTAATCTATTTTGGTGACTTAGAAAACGACATAAAGACGGGGAAAAATGCCGGAATTGATGCGTATTATATCGATACACTCATAACTCTGGTTAGAAATCGAGGTAAAAGGGTTAATTGAAAGTTGTAGGAACGATACCATTAATTACATATAAGTAATTACAACATTATATTTCTTGATTTCAGATTCTAGTTTTGCTTTTCCTAAAGGAGTAAGGACGACAATATCGTTGCTCTTAATTTTTAACGAGTTTAATTTCACATTTGGGTCTTTCATTGAAGGCATATAGGGATTCCAATATATTTCCTTGGTAACTGGATTGGTCATCATCCATAATATTGGCTCAATTTCATGTCCAATTATGCGCATCGCTTTAAATACATATCCAATATCGGCATCAAAGGGTACTACCAATTGAATATTTTCTTCCCCTTCGATATCACCACAAGCAAGGCAATCATCCCGTTTTATAATATCTAAATGATCAAATTGACCATAAACTCCGTTGTAATTGACATAGGGGGGATCCATTGGAGGACCGATATTTCTTCCGTGTAATCGAAATAATAATTTTAATGCTTCTTGTGATTGAATGCTAGAAATAATTGAACTTACTGATTGAACTGCAGCTATTTTATTTTCGAGTATGTTTTCCATCTCTTCGAACTTGAAATCCTCACCAAACGACTCCTTAATGTTATCTTTCCATTCCTGAATCTCAGTTTGCGTTAGGTGTTCTAATTTCTCAGGAGGTACATTTTCGTTAAATACTCGCTTTCGTAACTCCTCAAGTTCTTTCTGAGCAAGAGCTTTCAGCTTAATTACATCTTCATCAACCGTCATATCGGGTTTAAATCCATATTCCTTTTCGAAATTTACTTCTGCTTTGATGACACAATGATTCCTGTTTCGTGGAAGACCTTTCAAAGTACATGCTGCCACGAGTTTGTCGTCAGCAGGGGGAATAGGCACCAAACATCGATAGCATGGAGTAATATCTAGCATTTTTTTACCGTATTTTTCTTCAAATTCTGCTTCAATCTGTTTTCGTATATGATTCTTGACAGGTTCGATGTGACTGCTCTTGATTCTGTCAATCTGCTCTTCAAGCCTTTCAATTTCATTTAAGGCTTCAAAGTATGCGGGATAATCCATTTCTGAAAGTTCCCAGAGTTTTTGATCGATTAAATTTTCAACAATACTCTCTTTATTTTTATATTCTAATCCCGTACCCTCAGGAATTACGATCTGAACATGACCTTCAAATCCAACCGTCCCACCTTCAACCATTGGTTTCTTTAATCGTAAGCAAATCTTATTCAAATCTAATCGAGCATTAAAATTATCAAGTGCGGCAATAATCACGTCAGATTCTTCAAATACAGACATCGGTAGCTTCTGGAGTTTTTCAAAGTAAAAATCAATTTCTAAATAAGGGTTCATTTCCTTTAGGCGCTCTGCCGCTACTTCTGCTTTTGGTCGACCCTCATCTCCTGGTTTAAAAAGCATCTGGCGCGATAAATTTGAGGTCTCCACCGTATCTAGGTCTACCAAGACCAATTTACCAATGCCCATTAGGGCAAAATCTTTAGCAATTTCGCACCCGAGAGCACCCACGCCCACGATCATGATACATCCTTGTTCCATGGTGTCTTGATCCCACCCATCAATGAGTTGTTGGCGGGCAAACATTCGTGCCTTGAAGATTTGTTCATCTTTTGCTGTCATTTTTCTAAACCAACGCTTTTTTTAGTATTATAATATATATTAACATTTTAGCTTAATTTAAATTCTTGTAGTGCTCATAAAACCAGTTCCAAATTAAATGTAAAGAAAATCTGAAAGTTATGTTACCCCATCGTGCTTAATTACGTCCTCTAACCAAATATCATCAAAAAATAAGTTATTTACAATACTTAGCGCTAGTTTCTGTGAGTTTCAAAAAATAAGGAATGGAACTCTAGATTATTATTTTTTCATATCTTTGAGCATTTTCTTAATTTCATCTGCTTTTTGCTTATCCTTAGCAAACTCCTCTTCTTCTTCCTTCCTTTCCTTAGAATGCTTCGATTGGGTAATACTTTCTTTTAATT
>SDNW01000167.1 GCA_004524725.1 Promethearchaeota archaeon | reverse complement strand
TTAATCAGTAATTTATTACAAGATGAGAAGTTTCCGGGCGTACATATTGCTTTTGGAAATCCATATCCTCAAGAAACTGGAGCAGATTGGCAATCTTCGGGGCATGTAGATGGAATCATGAAAGAGTGTTCTTTATGGTTTGATGATATACAGATAATTAAGGATGGGAAATTCCTCGAAGAATTATTGACTTTTCAATCTCATTAATTGATAAATATTTAAAATTAAACCATAAAGTTCATTTAAATCTAATACTATATTCTAATTATAAACAATTCAATATTTAGTGGCCCTTGACGGTCGGAATTAAAAACCTCATCGGTTTTTTACGATAAGTGGTCTCTGACGCTAGGCTTCAAACCTAGTTATCCTGCGGAGGGATAGGAGTTCGATAATGGTTAGAAATAATCTGATCTTCGAAATTCTCCTCGAGGGCCGCCATCATTTTAAGACTTAAGATATAGTGATAATTTTGTTTGATTTTAATAATATCATCAGTTATTTTGAAAACACTCCCATACCTCAGAACATCCTTAATCGAGGAAACTTGGTTTTAAATAACTTTCTTGACCCAATGCGTATCCTCTTTGAACAAAAAAGCATACCAGCGACACCTTGGGCTGAGGAACAAATCAGTTTTTTCTTACAAGTTCTTTCTAATATGGACACTGATAAAGATGATAAAGCTTCACGAGTGGGAGAAAGAGAAGCTAGAATTGCATCTCGATTACATTTACTTACTTCCTCCGGTTTTTGTCATGGAGTTGGAAGAAGTGGCTATTTAACCGCCCCCCAACCAAAAGCTCCCGGTGGATCCCTTATGTATGAAATTTCTAACTATTTAGCCCGGGATTTTCTAAGAAAATTTGGATTACCTAATATTCAAAAAGCGATAGTTACTCCACTCTGTACTGGGATGTCTTTAGCATTAAGTTTAGGCGCTCTTAAGCCAGATTGGAACAAAGAAGAGTCTTTGGGGAAGAGAAAAGTGATAGTACCTCAAATGGACCATAACTCCCTCTTAAAAGCATTGGATTTAATGGGAATGAATCCTGTTATTGTTAAAGGTAAATTATTTGAAGATGCGGTTAGGATCCCAATCAAAGATATAATAAAGAGTTACGATGAGGACTGTTTTGCTATACTCTCCCTTACTAGTTTTTTCCCTCCTCGAGAATATGATGATATTAAAGAAATTAGTAAATTTGCGAGAGATAAAAATCTAATTCACATAGTCATTAATGCATATGGAGTTCAGAGTCCCGATTGGATGAAACTAATTCGAGCAGGTATAGATGCTGGTCGTGTAGATGCAATTATTCAATCAACGGATAAAAATATGCTTACTCCTATTGGGGGAGCGTTAATTGCCTCCCCACGGGAAGAAACAATTTCAAAGATAAGCCAAGCCTATGCTGGACGAGCTTCTGCAACACCCATAGTAAATTTCCTTATTTCTATGTTATCTTTAGGCGTCAAAGGATATGAAAGATTGCTAGTAGAGCAACAAAAAAATCGTAAATTATTAGAGCAAAAACTCCAAAATCTCGCTCAGAAGCTTGATGAACGAATCCTTAAAATATTTAATCCCGTGGCTGTCGCTATGTCATTAGATCATTTAAATAAAAAACATTTAACCGCATTAGGAGGCGCTTTATATAATTTAAGAGTCACGGGTCCACGAGTTTATAATCCAACGCTAAACACATTTGGTACATGCTGTGAAGATTATAAAATCCCCTACATCGTAATGAACGCCGCAATTGGGGCTAAATCTGAAGATATACTTTTAGCTGTTAAGCGTCTTGAAAAAGCATATTCTCAAATACTTAAAAAATAAGATCGCTATGATATATTCTTAACTATAACCTTTAACATTTTGAGAAATTCCGTTATAATTTTTATTTAATTGATAATAAAAAAAAATAAAAATAAAAACTAGAAGAATAATATTATAATAACTATTTAAGGAATTTTGATACGATGGAAAATCGACTTCTGACCCAATTTAATAATGTTATTCGAACACAATGGTCCTTCACCCAATTCGAATTATCTTATGAACCACTTATTCCAAAACAATTATTTGAATTAGCATATCATACCATTAATTCCGTAGGAATGCGAAATATATTTATCAAGCAATCATCAGATGAAACAAAAGAAGGCTCTCATACTATTTTTTATTCAAATACCAAGAAATTTACATCTATCGAAGCATTAGAGAATAAGTTACGGTTGACTAAATATTTTCCTGAGGAAACTACTGGAGACAAGTTAATTAATGAGGTCAAACCAAAACTAGAAAAACGCAAACTCTCTTTCTCCTCTAAAAAAAATGAACTAAAGACTCAAATTCTTAAAATTATTTTAGTAGAAAGAAAATTAGATCAATGTGCAAATTTTGTAATGTTAAATGAGATAAACCGGAAAGTATATTTTGCTATCGGAGATGCTCGTGAAAGTGCTGCAGTAGTTCCAATATTTATGGAAGCTGAGGGTTCAAGCCTGATCCAATTAGCATTGAACAAGTGGATGACAAATGTGCAAAACTTGGATCAAGAGAAACCATTCCCAGACAATTTAGTTCCTGGTTTGCTTAAAAATTTGATGCAAATTAAGAAATGGGTTTTAAATTTAGTCGATAATGTTTTAGATAAATAAAATTGAATGGGGAAATGGGCCATCGGGGAGTTTCATGGGCAATCATAATGATTAATCATTTTGAACCCCGGATCTCAGGTTTTTACTAAATACAGACATTTTCTTTATATTGTATGTCTATATGTCATTTATAAGACCTGCGCTTGTTGACCAAGCTTCTGTTAAACCTTGTTAACCATTTTAGTTGACGAGATAAACTCTCGTAGATATCTGAGCTAATGGCCCATAATATTACTTGATAGCGGTCCTACTGAATACTAAATCTAGTAGCTCTATCTTATACATTCAAAAAGAATAAAAACATAAAAATTTTTTTATTCTAATAATCTACTATATTAATAATCGAAGTAAATATTACATAATTTTTTTATCTTCAAATAAAATAATTGAGGTGTACTTTCAATTGGCAGAAATGCTGACAGATCTTCTCCAAAATATCTATAAAAGAATTGCACAATTAGGTCAAGCTATTCAGGGGTTAAAAACATCTCTAGATGGACTTAATCAAAACATAGAACAAAAAGTAACCAATTTAAATGAAAAATTGAAGGAATTCTCTCGAGAAATAGATCTAACACAAAATAAACATTTAGGTGTTCTTAAAGATATTGGGGAAGGAACAAAAGAGGAGTTAAAAAAGATCCAAGAAGGTTTAGGTCTAGACGCTCTTACTAATCTAATAAAAAAGCTAGAAGAATTCGAAAAATTATCAAGTGAGGTATTAAATCAAGATACCGTCAATTTAATTCTTGCAGAAGCAATAAATTCAGTGAAAAATCTAAAAGAACAAATGCCAAACAAAGTATAGTTGATTGATTAAAAAATTATAAAAGAAGGTGAAAAGTATGGCTGAAAAATTATTAGACGAGATGATTAATAAAATAAATCAAATTACCGCATCATTAGATGGTACTATTGCACAAATTAATCAAATGAGTAC
>SDNW01000052.1 GCA_004524725.1 Promethearchaeota archaeon | reverse complement strand
GAAGTTGATAAGTATTACAAAAGTGACAAAAATATGTGGGAGATCTTTCAGAGCGTTAGAAAGTTTGATCGATATCTAAAAACTAAAATCTTTAAGAAAAAATATGAATTTTACCTACCCGATAAAATAGAACGATAAATTAGTTAATTGAAGTTGTTATTTTCATGACAGAAAAACCAAAAGTATTCTTCACTTCAAATGTGTTTACAACCGATGAAATAGCTAAGAAAGAAAAAATAAATCAAGATTTACGAGACTCCATAAAAAATCTATGGTATCAACTCGAACAGCTTGCTGATATTGAGGTTTTTCCTGGAAGATTTCCCGATAAAACCCAGATTCAGACCTATGTTGATAAATTTAATCCTACTATTTTAGGATGTCATCTTAGTCACCCTATACCCGCTAATTTATTAGAAAATACGAATTTAATAGCGGTTTGCACATCTACTGTTGGTTATAACCATATTGAATGCCCATCTAATAACGAGATTCTTATTACGCATACACCTGGAGTGTTATATGAAGCGGTTGCAGATTACACCATAACACTAATAATGAGCAATTTAAGAAACACTATAGATCTCCATAATTATGTGTGGAATGGAAATTGGACGCTATCAGATAAATGGGATATGGATCAAAATTTATCAAGATCCCTCAAGGATCAAGTTCTAGGAATTGTTGGCTTAGGTGAGATTGGTTCAGAAATTGCCAAAAAATTAGATTATTTTGGTGTAAAAATCCTTTACTATGATATTCAACGACGAGAAAAACTAGAAAGTTCCCTCCCTCATTTAGAATATATCTCAACTTTAAAAAATTTATTTGAAAGAGCAGATATTATCAGTCTTCATATTCCTCTTAATAACAAAACAGAAAATTTAATTGATCACGATTTGTTAAAACGCATGAAAAATAATTCCCTACTCGTAAATACAGCTAGGGGTAAAATTTTGAACCTAAATGATTTTTTAAACTTATTAGAGAAACGAGAGATTTTTGTAAATTTTGCATTTGATGTCTATCCCCAAGAACCAATTGATAAGAATACTTTGAAAAGGATTAAAGCCATTAAAAAATCACAACCAGAAATAAGAATGACATTAATGCCCCATAATGCATCCGCAGATGCAAATACAAGAGGAAAAATGGTAATATTGTTTTTAGAAGATATCATTAAGCTACTGCAATCGAAAAGTATAAAAGATCTAAAGGACGTCCATATTATTCCAGAACAGAAAATTAAACTCCAAGAAATAAATTGGCGTATAAAAAACTATTGGAACCAACTCTAAGAAAGGTGGTATAATGATTCGTGCTTTTATAGCCATAGAATTGAAAAATCAAGAGACTATCAAAAATGTCAATAACTTCACTAAGAGATTAAAGCTAAATCAAGCTAAATTGAAATTAGTTGAGCCCGAAAATTTACATCTGACAGTAAAATTTTTAGGGAATATTCAAGAAGATCTCGCTCCAAAAGTTTATAAACTCATTCAAGAAGATATTAACCGTCCTATGTTTGGAGATGCAATATTGAATTATACTTTAAAAGGCGTAGGGCAATTTCATAGGTTTTCAGTAATCTGGATCACTCTATTAGGAGACATAGATTTTTTACAAGATGTAAAAAACAAACTGGAAGAATTACTATATCGGAATCTTGCTGTTCCTAAGGATAAAAGGCAAAAGTTTAAACCTCATTTAACAATCGCTCGATTGAACAAAAAGCGTATTAACTATAAAAATTTTGATATTTTTAGAAAATTAGTTAATGAGAATAAAGATAAAGAATTTGGAAATTTTGAAGTTAACAAAATAACATTTAAGAAATCAACTTTAACCCCAGAAGGCCCTATTTATACAGATCTGGTATTTTAAATGAAAAAAAAAATCAAAGCAGTGATTTGGGATCTCGATGGAACCTTAATCGATTTTAAAATTAATTCTATAGGAGCTCGCAGAAAAGCTATTAAGATTTTAAGAAATCATGGTATTCCAAAAAATGAGCTCTCCATCCAAAAATCCATTCTTGAGAATGTGAAAAATTCGCAAATTTTATTCACAGAATATGGCATTCCATCTGAGGAAACCCAAAGAATTATTGCAGAAATAAACAATGCAGTTATTGCGGTTGAACGTCAAGCAGCGCTAAAAGCGACTTTAACCAAAGGAATAGGGGCGGTTTTAGAGTTTCTTAAGAAAAGTAAAATTAAACAGGCCATATTTACCTATAATACTCATGCCAATGCGGTTCTATCTTTAGAAACGGCTGGAATCGTATCATATTTTGAAATCATTGTCGGAAGAGATGATATTCGTAATCTTAAACCCCATCCCGATCATGTGAAAAAGATATGTGAGCTTTTAGGAGTTGAATTCGATGAAGTTCTGATTATCGGGGATACTAATACCGATATCGAAGCTGCACTTAATGTTGGTTCATATAGTATAGCCTTAAATACTAATATTCCTAAATTCATTAAAAGAGACGCTTTTCAAAAAGCTAATGAAATTATTGACGTTAAGACAATACCAAATGCTCTAATAAAAGCAATTCAAGAATTTATGTAAGGGGTATATAAAAAAAAATTATAAATAGAATTTATTCTATTTATATATAATTCCAAAACAAAGTATATTAAAATAAATAAACATATTATATCAATACAAGGCTATTTTAGCGGAGGATATAGAGACTTTAATGAAAGTTATTTATGATCTTGATGTATTAAAACCTCATGAACCTGGGAATGATTTAATTGCCCGTTCCTTAAAAAGCATTGAGGGAGTAAAATATGTCGCTATAAAGATTGATGAAATTGATAATGTCACCACTTCTGTTTTTATAACTGTTCAAGGTACAGGCGATCTTGAATTAGACGATATTAAAGAAAAATTAGAAGAACTTAATTGTGCTCTCCATAGTGTCGATAAAGTCTACATTTATGATGATGACTGGTTAACTGATAATGGACCATAATAAGATATCAATTAATTTAGGGATAATAAAATAGGAAAAATATCCACTAATGAGTTCCACAGAAAGACCTAAAATTGTGAAAGTTCTCCAAGAAAAAGGAGAGATAAATGATGAGTTGGATTATGCCTTAATGAATTATTTAATTCAAAATAGAGGAGCGGGCTATACTGCTTGTCAACCCCAATTAGTTGAACTTGAAAACAATATAAAAGCTATTAAAGTGAATATAGATAACACTTTTGTAAATAATGCAAATCAATTAATGGGATTAGGTATTGTTGGAACTTTATTCGTAGATTATAATTCATTATCAGTAATATATTGCACACCAAAAGCAGAGCTTGAACAAAACATCGAAAAACTAAAGAATGCAGGGATTAAACCTCAACCTCGACCCAAAGGTAAATACTAATTCTCATATATTTCATATTCTTTTTACAATTTTATTTTAAACATGTAAACCAATCTAAAATGTTAAATTTTTCATATCATTTTTACAATTACGATAAAAAATGACGAGTGAAGATAGCGATATTAAAAAGCAAATTCGTGAATATCTAATAGATGAGGGTATATTACGAACACCAATACCTGATTCAGAAGATAAAATTGAATTTGGATTTAGATTTGTATTTCCTCCTGGTCCCAAAGGTCATCTAATGGTTGTTTTTAAGCCTAAAAATAAAGATCTAATTATCATTAATGCAGGAACCCAGATCTCACCCCATCATGTTGAAGCATTAAATTCACTTGGGCAAGAGAAAAAATTAAAATTCTTTATGGAATTAAGAAAATTGTTTTTACTGAGAGATGTTTTTTTTCGTATCGATATTCAGAATCACCGGTATGAAATAAGCGATCAATTTTTTCTCAAACCAGACTACAAGATTCCAAAAGATAAGCTTTTTTCAAGCATCCGAAAAGTGTTTAACTGTACTGCCTATAGTAATATCCTCTTAAATGAATTTTGCCATCCAGATGAGGTTGGTAAATTTAAGGATTTTGATTCAGAATCCGATTTTTCTCTATATTCCTAAGAAATATCACTTTTATGAGGTAGATAATTATATTTAAAAATTGGCTCAGAGCTCTGGGAAAGTTAGACTATGTTCAAGGAAAATCAAGACCAGAAGTAGACTGCATACTATGCGCTGTACGAGATAATGATGAACGGGTGGTTACTCTTAAGATATATGAAGATACACATATATTTATCTCCTTGAATCTCTATCCATACAATCCAGGACATATGATGATTATCCCAAATCGGCATGTAATTTCGTTTCTAGAGCTCACCAAGGAAGAAATAATACATATCAATCGAACAATTCAAGGTATCCAATTACTCTTAGATGATCTTTACAATCCAAAAGGTTATAATATCGGAATTAATCAAGGAATAATCGCAGGGGCGAGTATAGAACACCTTCATATTCATATCGTACCTCGATACGGGGCAGAATTGGGATATATTGATATTGTAGGAAAAACTAGAGTGGTGGTTGAGAGTTTGGAATCTGTTAAACAAAAATTAATTCATAATATTCCCAAATTTTTAAATAAAGAATTTTACGAGAGTTTTAAATAAAATAAGAAAAAAAAGGATAGACAAATTTTAAACCGCTTAAAGCACTTTATCTTGTTGCGTTTCTTACATCCGCAGCGGTAATCCTTTTACGCTTGTCTTTTTTGCAGATTGCTAGCGCATCTTTAGTAGCTTCAGCAGCTTTCTTTTCTAGGAAGCCAATTAACTTATCTAAGGCTTCTGCTGCAACTAGATCAGCACCTTCTTTTTTCATTAATCTTCTAATAGGTGCCTTTGCAATATAACTTTCTGCTTTCTTAGCTGGAGCTTTCTTTTTAGCCATTTTTTATTCCTCCACTTAAAATTTTTGAGATTAGTTTGTTTTAATATAGATTTATAATTAATAATAACTACTCATTTCTATTATATAAATATTATGGTTCGAAATGGTTAGTATGGAAATATGATTGATTGAAATTTTTAGATCAGAAATTTGCTAAAAATACGTTGTCCGACAAAATAGCATTATTAAAATAAATTTTTTATTTTTATTAAATAGAAAATAAAAATTCTAGTATGAGATAGTTTTGCTCGATCAATGATCCAATGAGAATTATGGAACTTTTCTAAAGAAATTATCATCCTATTTAACTTTTAGCCATATATCTTAATTCGAAAAATTACTTTCATAAAAAATGGTGCTCAATAAATGAAAGATCTAATTATATATACTATTTCTCAAAATCCACAGAAAATGTTCTTCAAAAATTATTATCTGCTCAGAAATGAACTTGTATTACTAATTTAAAACGAGAATTAGCTACTCAATTAGGTAAACTTTTAAAATTAAAGATATTAAAAACTGATTTTTAAGAGGAATTAAGAGAATTTTTAAATATTTAGCTTTCTAAAAACCTTTTGGCATAAAGATGGTATTTTAAAAATTTGGAAAAAAAAACATTAAAATAGAACGATTAAGATAAGATAGTTAATTGGTTGAACAATAGGAATTGATTTGTTTTTTGACATTTTCTAATCACGATACTGACCTTGAAGAATCTGATATAGAGGACGGTTTACAAGATCTTGGTTTTACGAAAAATGATTCCAAAGTTTTACTCACTCTCGCAAAGTATAAGATCTTGAGCCCCGCTGATATTGCAAAATATTCAGGAGTAGATCGAGCACGAGTATATGACAGTTTAAACCGATTAATGGAGAGAGGTTTTATTCAAAAGGAACCAGTAAAAAGAGGAGCAAACTATCAAGTGATTCCAATTGAAAAAATCTTTAAAACACTTCGGGAAGAATACAAGCAAAAAATCAATCAAACTATGATTCTTGAGAAGGTCATAAGTGAGATAGAAATAGATATGGAAGAATCGGAACCGCGTGTATGGGCTATTAGTTCCAGGGATAAAATCCGAAAAAAGTTAAAGGAGTTAATCAGCTCCTCTGAACGAAGGATATTCTTTATCATTACTCCTGATTTATTGATGGAAGAACTGGGAGGGTATGAGTGGATTCTCAATGAACTCTGGAATAAAAAATTTTCAAATAATCTACAGATTGTTATCGCGTTAAAATATTTTGATTCGTTAAAAGAGGAAATTAAAAAATTACTCAAAGTCTCAATTAAAGTCCATTCTATTGAAGGAGATAGCGTTATTCCCTTTGGTCTGCTTATTGCGGATGATGATTTCATTTTGACTACTTTAGATCAAGTGCAAGTAGCACCTGAATATACCTCAGGATTATGGCTGGAAAATGGTAGAAAAAAACAAATAGCGGGCTATGAGCATTTATTCCGTCATTTTATTACATCCGAATGCAAGGAGATAGTATTAACCTCTCAAAAATCAAAAGAATAGTCGAAATTTTAGGAATAAGTATAATGTATCAAATTTATATTGAAAGAAGAATAATAACAATTACAAAAGTTTAGGGGTAGAAAAAATGTCATATCGGGGGAAAGTAATTCTTTGTGGGGATCCTGGTGTTGGAAAGACAAGCCTCTTAGCCCGTTATGTGGATAAAAAATTTAATGAGGAATATCACCAAACCATCGGAGCTAACTTTCTTATCAAAGAAATTGATTTAGGTAAGGTAATTGAAGAACTTGACTTAAAAAATAAAGAATTAAAGGCTGACATTAAGGATAAAGGGTTCAAACTCTACTTTTGGGATATCGGAGGCCAAACAGATAAATTATTTGCTAATGAATATTATTTCATTCAAGCAGTTGGAGCAATGATTATCTTCAGTTTAGGAAATTATGAATCCTTTAAGAATCTTGACTTTTGGATATCAAAGTTGAAAGAGTTGAGTGGAGATGTTCCTTATATCATAGTCGGAAATAAATCTGATTTAAAAAGAGAAGTAGATCTTGAATTTATCGAAAAAAAAGCTTCAGAGTTAGGAGTCAATTATTTTGAAACCTCTGCGAAATTAAATAAGAACGTAAGTGAAGCTTTTGAGCGATTATCCATCCAAATTCTAAATAATATCAAGTGAATTAAATTTTAAAACTCTGATTCCTTTATATTTGTAAATATATGAAAATCATATTAATTCCAATCGCACCTCTTTCTCACACGAAATCACGTCTTAGGAAATGTTTTTCTAAAGAGCAACTTAAAGATTTAACGATTGCAATGTTTAAGGATCTCGCGGTAAAATTGAGAAAGGTTGATTGCTTCGATAACAAGATAGTCTACTGCAATAGCAACGAAATACTCGAACTTGCAAATACTTATGACCTCGTCGGGATAAAAGAGTGTCTAACTACTCCTAGAAAATCCTTTGATCAAGTTATTTCTGATTTAAATCAGATTGCTCTTGATGAATATATGGCCACCTCAACAGTATTCACTTTTTTGGATATTATTTTAATATCTGTCCACAATTTCTATGAAATTTGTGCTCTCACTCAAAAAAATCAACTAGTTTTGTGTCCGGCTATCTCTTCTGCAGGAATATCTGTGTTTGGTAGAAATCCCCCCGATATTCTTCGAACATATTTTTCCAATAATACTGTTCCATCCTTACTAGCAATGTTAGATGCGGCACGAAAGGAGAATCTTAAAGTAGCAATTTATGACTCTTTTCGGGCGGGATTTGACATTGATATTAAACAGGATCTAATGTTAGCGTATCAATATCTAAAAATTTTCGGTTTGCAAAATACTGAAACTCATAAATTCCTTAAAGAAAATCTAAACTTAAATATCCTAAAAAAAAGCCTTAAAGATAATCGGAAACTAACAACTCAATAATTAATTAAAAGAAATTCAAAAAGTAAATTTAATATTCAATTTGACTTCCTCTTCAATGACATTTTCTACAGCTTTTTGAAACTCTTCTCTTTCTTCTTTCAAAGAGGATAAATAACGCATATAATCTTTATTTTTTCGTTCTAGATCGTTCTGGATATGTTCAAGTTTTACGGTATTTAAGGAAATTTGATTTTTAACTTCCTCTAGTTTTGATGCCAAACCAGCTTCTTCAATCTTTTTTTCTACATCTTTGATATGAGAAATAAGCTCTTTAACTTCTTCGATTTCTTCGTTAATGGTTTTTTCTTCAAAGATAGCATTAATTTGCTCTATTGTCTTCTCTTTTGTATCGGATTTCAAATTTATTTGATTTTCTTCTAAACTATGGCGTAAATGTATTAATAAAGCAGAAAAATTCGGCAGATCTTTTCGTTCCTTTATTAACATCTTTATGGGATCTTTTAAATATTTTTTAAGAAACTCTAAATCAACATTGGCAGTTGGAATTGTATTTTTTTCTAATTCAAATTTTAACTTCTTCAGCGCTTTTTTAAATCCAAGTTTATCGTTAATTTTCATACGCAATTTAAATAATTCATTCTTTTTTTGTTCTAACTCAATAAAAAACTCATTCTTCTCCAACATTAACAATTCTTTATTTAAATTTACTTCTGTTTCCTCTCGATCTTTTAACTGTTTTTCAAATTCTTCAAGATCCTTTTTAGCATTTTCGATATTATCTCGCAAAGTAAATAATTTAGGTAATTTATCAAATAAGTATTCTGCCTCTCGGACATCAGTATACTTTTTTCTTAGAAATGCATCTAAAGTTGCTTGCTTTTTCCCCAATTTTCGGGTGATATAATTAAGTTCCTTAATTTCTGCTTGAACTTCTTTTTGGAATTTCGGTAGCGATTTACGGGCAATTTCATTAATATTTGTAAATAACTTTTTCACAGAATTTAATAATTGGGTGATTTTATCAGCGGTTATATCTTCTTCTGGAATTTCGATTTCATCAATCTCTTTTCGAATACGATCTGAAAAAAAATGTAATGATCTCATGGCTTTCTCTTCTATTTTTCCCTCTCCTGCCTCAAGAAAATGATCCATGCATACCTTTATTTCAATTAAACCCTCTCGTATATCATCAATAAGTTTATTGATTGCTTTTTTCTCTTTCGCGAATTGATCATCAAGTTGGTCCTTATAAAAACTTTCAAACTCTTCTAATTCTATTTCAACCATAATCCAACTTAGTTTTATTTTTTAGCATTAATAACTTTTTTCCCGTTCATATATTTTTGAAGTACTTTCGGAATAGTGATTGAATGGTCCTCATTTTGATAATTTTCAAGGATACAGCAAATAGTTCGTTCTGTTGCTATAGCCGTAGCATTTAGGGTGTGAAGGATCTGTTTTTCTTCTGATGTCCCAACTTTCCCTATACGTATCTTTAATTTTCTTGCTTGATAATCCAGACAATTGCTGCAAGATACTAATTCTCTGTAAGTTTCTGATGCTGGAAACCAAGCTTCTAGATCATACTTTTTTGCAGCATTATCATTTAACTCTCCTGATGCAATATTCGTGATACGATAAGGGATTTCTAATTCTTGATATATCTCCTCTGCATTTTGAATAAGTTCCTCATGATAATTCCATGAATCCTCTGGATCACAGTAAATATATTGTTCTACTTTTTCGAATTGATGAACTCTGAATATTCCTAAAGTATCCTTTCCATGGGAGCCTGCTTCTCTTCGAAAGCACGTTGATACACCAGCATATTTAATGGGGAGTCTCTCAGGATCGATAATTTCATCATAATGATATGCTGCTATAGTTTGTTCAGAGGTTGCGATCATAAATAAATCTTCATCTTGAATTTTATAAAGCTGTTCTTCAAAATCAGCGAGTTCTGCCGCAGCCTTTATAATCTCATACTTAATGAAAAACGGAGTCCACAGTGGAATGTATTCTTTTTTTATTAACTTATCTAAGGCAAATCTTAATAATGCAAAATTAAGCAATACTAAATCTCCCTTGAGATAATAAAACCTTGACCCTATTACTTCGGAAGCTTTCTGAGTATCTGCACCATCAATAAGAGATATAAGATCAACATGTGATTGAGGTTTAAAATCAAATTTAGGAGGTTTTCGAAAGGTCCTCACTATCTCATTTGATTCCTCCGTTTCTCCAATTGGAACTGACTCATGTAGAATGTTTCCTACAATATAACGATACTTTTCTCGCTCTTCTAAATATTGGACTTCTTTTTTCTCTAAATTCTCAATAGTTTTTTTAATTTCAATTGATTTTTTTTTTTCAGCTTCAAATTTCTGATGTTCTCCAGCTTTTTTCAATTTACCGATTTCAATTGAAATAGAATTCCGTTGATTTCGCAAATCTTGAAGTTCTTGTATTACTTTCCGCCATCTCTCATCATAATCCATAACTTTTTCGGCATTTGAAGGATCTTTGAAACGGTCTTTTTCCGATTTAATGATCAGGTCTAAATGATTTCTATATAATTCAATATCAAGCAATTTTGTAGCCCTTTAACCTATTCTCTTTTTCATTTAGATTGTGTATTAGATTTTTCATAAAAATATTATGTTTTTCTTTAGATAATTCTCATATATTATAACATATCATTCATGATTAATTCTTTCTTTAATGGTTGAACGGAGGAGAGCGATCTTTATTTTGCTTTTATTATATCCAACACTATCAATTATTTTCATAATTCTAATACGTTTTGACTTACCTTTTAACCCTTCCTCAGCCATGAACTGCTTTGTAAACTCCTCTTTCTTATTTTCTTCTGACTCGACCATAAGAAAAAAAAGAATTATTGTTAAAAAAACTTAATTAGGAATTATAATGTAGCTTCGTTAAAGATGAAATTCTTTAATTAGACTAAGTTATTTACATTGTTCATTTAGTTATGATTTAAAATTTCAATCAGAAAAAATAAATTCATTCCAATTTTTTCTAATTTAGAATTAATGATATTTATAATTCAATTAATTTATGGTGATATTTAGAAAGGTGGATTAAATGTCTGATACTCAGACCAATGTTAGAATTGGCGTTTATGTATGTAGGTGAGGAGTTAATATCGGTGCGACCGTTGATTGTGATGTGGTAAAAGAAGCTGTTGAGTACCTTCCAAATGTAGTGGTGACGCGAACAAATGATTTTACGTGTAGTGATCCGGGGCAAAATATTATTAAAAATGATATTATCGAGTTAGATTTGAACCGAGTGGTAGTTGCAGCATGTACTCCTAAGATTCATGAACCAACATATCGTGCAGTCTTAACGGAAGCAGGTTTGAGCCCATATTACTTTCAAATGGTGAATCTACGAGAACAATGTTCTTTTGTACACCCTGATGATAAAGTAGCAGCTACTAAAAAAGCAATACGATTAGTTAGAGCCGGTATCAATAGAGCTCGTGAATTAGAAAACATTCCCCGCAAGCAAATCCCCGTCGAACATGCGGCTTTAATAATAGGTGCGGGAATTGCAGGTATGAATGCCGCGTTAGATCTAGCTAATCAAGGAATTCGGGTGCATTTAGTCGAGAAAGAACCAACTATTGGCGGAAAAATGGCACAATTAGACAGAATCTATCCCACTGATGATTGTGGTATTTGAGTTCTCGCTCCAATAATGGTGAATACTTCAAAACACCCCAATATTACTTTGTATACTTATAGTGAAGTTGTAGAGTTTAGTGGATTACCTGGTAAGTATAAGATCAAAATCAAGAAACATCCACGATTCATCGATGAAAAAAAATGTACAGGTTGCGCACTATGTACCACTAAATGTCCTATAAAAGTACCAAATGAATTTGATCGAGGAATCGGTGAAAGAGGAGCGATATATATACCATTTCCCCAAGCAGTTCCCAAATATGCGGTAATTGACCGATCAGTTTGCATTGAATGTAAAAACTGTGAGAGAATCTGCCCTGCTGAAGCGGTTAATTTCGATCAGGACGCTGAAATCGTTGATATTACCGTAGGTGCAATAATTATAGCTACGGGATATGATGAATATCCAATTATTACATCTAATGAATATCGCTACGGTGTCTATCCTGATGTTATTACTCAAATAGAACTAGAACGGATGCTTAGTCCTATTGGACCAACGGAGGGCCATGTTTACAGAATCTCTGATGGAACGATTCCGAAAAATGTTGCAATAATACAGTGTGTAGGATCACGAAGTTTAAGAGGAAATAAATACTGTTCAGCGGTGTGCTGTAATGTGGCATTAAAAAATGCACAATTATTAAAGCAAGAATACCCAGATGTGCAAATCACTATCTTTTATATTGATATTCGTACTACAGATAAAGGTAACGAAGAATATTTTAGAAAAATACGCGAGCAAGGCATCAATTTCATTAAAGGAAAACCTGGAGATATTAAACTGAACAAAAACGGCACTTTAAGACTTTATTTCGATTACACAATGCTCGATGACGTAGCCTATATGGATTTTGATTTAGTAGTATTATCCACAGGTATGATCCCTTCGAAAGGAACAGAGGAAATCACAAAAATAATCGGGTTAAGTACGGGTCCTAACGGATTTTTATCCGAAATCCATGGCTGTTTAAGCCCCCAAGAAACGAAGAATACTGGGATCTATATATGTGGTTGCGCCTCAGGCCCAAAGAACATTCCATATTCAGTATCAAGTGCGTTAGCAGCGGCAAGCAAAGCCTCGACTTTACTATCCCATGATGTTATCAGCCAAGAGTTAATTATTGCTGAAGTCGATGAAAACCTATGTATGGGCTGTCATCGCTGCGAAAAGTTGTGTGAATATGATGCAATAAAAGTAGATGAAGAAGAGATCGCAAGGGTGGACGAGCTTAAATGTAAAGGCTGTGGGGTATGTGTGACTTCCTGCCCCGCAAGAGCTATCGATTTGAAATATTATCGAGAAAAACAATTTAAAGAAGAAATCAAAGGAATTGGAGCCGTTTTTCCCCAATCTAAGAAAGAATCGGCTGCAATAAAGGATAATTAAACAACTTAAATGTGATATCATGTCTAAAGAATCTGAAAACAGGAATATTATTGCGTTTGGATGTGAAAAATGAGGGTATTCCGTTGCTGATTTAACGGGTACTACAAGAAAATCATATTCAACCAATTTTCACTTAATTCGGGTCAGATGTACTGGAAGAATTGGTATTCACCTGATTATGGATTGTTTTCTCAATGGCGCAGATGGAGTTGCTATAATTTCTTGAAAGGAAAACGAATGTGAATTTGGAAAGGGAAATATAAATACCCATAATCATGTAATATTTCTTCAAAAGCTCTTTTCTCATCTTGGTATCTCTGAAAATAGAATCCAGCAATATTTCTGTTCTGCAGCCGAAGTTGAGAAGTTTATTCATTCAGTAGAAGATATAACGAAAAAAATCGCAGCGCTACCTCCTCTCCCGAAAAATATCATTTCCGAGTAGAATGATCTTTTCAAAAAAATTATAGTTGAAAGGAAACAGACTCGTTGTAGGGGTCATCGGAAATAAATTTACAAAAATTAGAAATTAAATTAATTGAATAAAAACATCTTCAATATGAGTTTAGAAGGGAAAATTTCACGGGATTTGTTAATAAATATAGCAGATACCTTAGATTCATATAGAGTGCGAGTATTAATCGATGCGAAGGAAGAAATATTGGATTCCGGTATTTACAATGAGGAGCAATATTATATTATCCTTTTTAAAATGGTTGAAGATGAGATGAAAAAATACTCATTATATCAATATCTAAACCAAATCGAAAGTGGGGATTTAAAACTATTAAAAGAGTTCTCAAAACTTCATTCACTCGAGTTAGTAAAGACTTTGAGTCTTCTGGAGTTGTTGCATAACGAAAAGTTAGTGAAGGTCGAATATATTTTTGATAATGCGATTGATGAGACAAACGAATCTGAAGAGAAAATCTTCAAGGATATTGCAATTCAGTCTAACAAGATTTCTCCTTCTGAGATTAAATCTATTTATGAACCTGTAAAGGTTATTTTTGATTCAAAAATTTGCTCTGGATGTGGATTATGCGTAGGAATATGTCCCGTAAATTGTATCGAACTCAATAACGGGTGTGGGAGAATTGATGATGATAAGTGTATTCGCTGTGGCTTATGTTATTATTTTTGCCCTCGAACCTATCTTCCAGTGAATATCTTAAACATGGTCCAAGAACATACTTCTCAGATTCCACCTCCATCCAAAGTGGGGTTCTTTTCAGAAGCATACTCCGCAAGGACGAAAATTAAGGAGATTTCTGATCTATGTCAAGATGGAGGGATTTCGAGTACTTGCCTTTATTACCTCTTTGATCAATCCGAGATTGATTATGCGTTAGGCGCATCAATGAGCGAGAATCCATGGCGACCAGAGCCATTATTAATGAAAAGTAAACGAGATGTATTATTGACCACCGGGACCAAATATGTAAATAACCCCAATTTAAGCTTGATGAATAAAATAAACGGCAACACTCAAAGATTGGCTATAGTAGGAGTCCCGTGTATGATGCAAGCCCTTTTAAAATCCGAGATCTATGATTTACACATCCCTTCACAAAATAGTGTGGTTTATCGCATTGGAATATTTTGTATGGAGTCCTTTTCTTATGAATCCTTTTTAAAAATTTGCGAACTACTTAAAGTTAACGTGGAGGATGTAAAAAAAGCTGATATCAATAAAGGTAAATTCTTTATCTATACTAAGGATGAGGAAGAGTTTAATATCCCCATAAAAGACATTACCCATCTTGCACGAGAAGATTGCGAAGTGTGTTATGATTTAACTTCCGAATCGGCAGATATATCCATTGGCTCCATCGGGTCCCCATCAGGATGGAATACCGTTTTAATCCGAACTCAAAAGGGTAAAATACTTTATGAAGCACTACTTAAGAATGATTTAATCGAATCGAAGAGTTTAGATACAGTAAAACCGGGTTTACCACTATTGGAAAAAGTTGCCGCTTCTAAAAAAAAGAAATGCTCCACTCACATTGCGAAAAAAAAGACCGAACATATCAGAACTCCCTCGTATTAACGCACTAAATTCCGTAATTTCGCATAATTGGTATCTTATTCTTTTCTAAACCAAAAAGTTAATATTAAATTTTATATTAAAAATCATATCATAAATAAGGTAATTGATTGTAACAATGAGTTCTTTAACTCCGATTCGACCCAAGAATTTTCGTGAAAAGGTCTTTT
>SDNW01000051.1 GCA_004524725.1 Promethearchaeota archaeon | reverse complement strand
TCGAAATCAATGAATTTTGAATCTTTGATAAACGAGAAAACAGTGTTTTGCCTTTTGCGTTGATCAAACGTCCTTTTGAGTCGATCTTCGTGTTTGGCAGCATGGTACGGGGTCCGAATTCTCTCCAACGAGGTTCGGTTCTCCTCCTTTTATTAACTTCTTCTACAGTATATGCTCGTCTCTCATTTCCAACTAAATTTCGGCCTTGAATCATGCCACAATTTAGGCATACGTTATCGCCATCTCGTGATTCAATACATGGATTATCACAACATTGCTCACTGCAACTATTTGCTGCTGTTTCAGAGTTCTCTTTGACAGATCGTAGTCGGTCTCTATAACTCATTTTTACCACATTTCATAATTTAATTCTAAGTATACTATTTAAATTCAGATACAAAAATGTAATCGTTTTAAATTATAACTTTTGAGATACTGAAAAGTATTACTTAATGCAATACTAAGTAAGTCCAATATATAAAAATATTACTGTTAGAGTTTGTTATGTGTGCCCGAACATATATTCTATGGGTATTCTATCCCACTATATTCTATAAGTTATTAAGTCTCTTCCTTTTTTATAGGTAATATTTGCGGTCCATTTGGTAGTATCAATATTTCAGCATTCTTTCCATGCTTTTTAAGAGCTTTTTCTATCGCCCTTTCAATCGATTTTGCATATTTTAATCCAATATTTCCTATGTCAGTTTCTTTTAACCTGGAGATAAGATATATTTCAGCTCTCATCATAACTCGTGCTAAAACCTGGATTTCCCATTGATCGGGAACAATGATTTCCTGTGACAAGATTTTTTCATGCAAATATTTTGGGGACAATCCCGAAAAAAGCAACTCTTTAAATTGTTCTTGACCCAATCCTATTCCATCGGAGCATTCATTTACCGAAATAATTGTCCCCCCTTCTTTTACTCCCATCTCCCCAATTGCCATACTTTTAACAGCTTGATAAAGGTTGAGATCCAAGGGATAACCTCCATTTCCACAGATAACAATGTCAAAAAAATGAGGAATTTTACAAAAAATATGATTTAACTGATAATTAACTAATCTTCTATGAACTGCTTTTAAATCTCCAGCGAAAACTTGAGTTATTTTATGTTTCTCATTAATACATACGTTCACCGTAAAATCCACACCAACAATAGCAGTGATCTCGTTTGATAATATTGCCATAGGATTATTTTCATAAACTCCAAAACGAGCATATGGCGAAGCGATATTTTCTGCTGAATGATTTGCTTGTATAGTCTTTACTCCAGCAATTCCGGGCACTATTGATTTTGCACCTCCTGAAAAGCCAAAAAAGAAATGAGGTTCGACATATCCAGTAATAATTTTCAGGTCGCTTTCATAATAGTGTTTATTAATATAGATTGGAATTTGGCCTTTTGTTGTTCCTAAAAAGCTCAAATCTTCTTTATTAGTGGCATCATGGTTAACCACTTTTATTTTTCCAAATAATTTATTTCCAATCATTCTTTTGAGTTCTTCTTCACTAGACTTTCGATGTAATCCCGTGGCAATCAAAATGATGATTTGGGAATTAGAAACGTTATAATCATGGAGTAATTCAATTAATGCTTCGAGAATGCGATAACTGGGAACTGGTCTTGTCGCGTCATCAATAACAATGCACACTTTCGTCAATTTTTGTTTATTTTTAATAATCTCTGATAAAGAAACTGAATCGATTGGATTTAAGATCGCATCTTTAATGGTTTCAACTGGGTTCTTAATAACATTCTGCATTTTTGGGTGTATAGTAGATATTTTCCATCTCGGATTGATTTCGATCTCTAATCCTTCTTTACCATAATCAACATTCATAGTGTTTCTCTTCTATCGTAAACTATTTGATTCTTTTTCTAGATTTATGTAAAATCACGGGGAAGATCTTAAATTTTTAATCCTTTATTTTCAAAAGATTGACAATTCATCGCCTTGAAATCCCCATCCTCTCAAAATTTCTTCTGCCTTCTGAATAATATGATTCTCAATAAATTCTTGAACCGATACCTCCTTATCAATATGACCGGCAGCATAACTCCAAATACTTTTATCTTTTAGTTGATGGTGAAAGATCTTATGATAAAATTCTTCGTCAAATATATCTTGATGAATTAATTTTCGTTTATAGCTATGGGGTGCTTTACATTCATATGTAGCCAGAATCGCCGTACCAAAACATACTGCATCAGCACCCATAGCTAAAGCTGAAAGGAAACCTCGAGCATCCCCAATTCCCCCGGCAGCTATGAGTGGAATTTTTAATAATTTTCGAGCCATCGTCATATTTACCAATGTGGTATTTTGAAGAGGATTCTTAAATCCAGTACCTTCAACTCCAACTATAGTGACTCCATGAGCTCCAAGCTTTTCGGTGGAGAGTGCATGCTTTAAAGTTGTACATTTATGAAACCAAATTGCTTCTGCGTCTAATATCACTTCTGAAATTTTCGGGGCTTGATATGCAGATGTAGTAAAGATTCTCACTCCTTCATCGAGGGCGATATGAACATAATCCATATAAAAATCCTCATCTCGAGGATGAGGAACTTTAGAGGCCATCATTGGAGGCATAATTGAAAAATTAACACCAAAAGGTTTAGATGTCAGTTTTTTCATTTTCTTAATTTCCTTTTCAAACTCTTCATTAGTTCCAAAATTAAGAGCCGTTATAATGCCCAAGCCCCCTGCTTTTGAAAAACTAGCAGCAAATTCAGCTCTTCCCACACTTGCAAAAGCACCCATAATAATGGGATATTTAATATTTATTAGTTCTGTTATTCTTGTATTCCATTTCATGAATTGTAAAACCTTTTATAGGTAGATTTAGATTTTTTAGTAAAAAAAGTAGTTTTAAATAGGTAATAATTTTATATTTTGAGAAATAGAAATTTATACTACTAAAAAAGAATAATTAATTTTAACTTATTAAATTGAAATTCTTTCCATTCCGTTAAGATATAATTTAAGATAGGAGAACCTTATGGCTAAGATAATTAGAGATTTATGGATACTAACAAATACCGGAGTGACGCTATTTTCTCAAGTAAGTGATGAGGAGAAAATTAATCCTCAATTATTTGGAGCCCTTATGAGTGCTTTGAATACCTTCGCAGAAAGATTATCAGATGGTGGGATTTCCAATTTTGAAATGTCTAATATTAGATTTGTCATTGTTAAGCGTAGAGATTTTCTTTTTGTCGGAAGTGCCCCTAGTAAAGTAAAAGAAAAAAAGGTTATTGCGGAATTGAAAATTATTTCCGACAAGTTTTTTGAAATGTACAGCCAAGAAACTTTAGCAAACTGGGATAGTGATATCAGTATTTTTTCTGATTTTGGAATACATATCGAGCAGTCCTTAGATCCTTCGCAGAAGTTGAAGGAAGCATTTTGGTAATAATTCGAAATAATAGCTTGTAAGCCTTATAAAAAATGCCGCACCTAATTTTCCTTCTAATTTTGCGTATTTTTGTACTCATGCTAGTTTAGACTTTTACCAGAAACCGTTCTATACTATAACTAAAGTACTAGCAGAGCACGGATGTAAAATTATAGATGAGTTTGATTGTGTAGGAGAAAATATAAAAGAAAAAAATAAGAATTAAATTTTTATATCGTGATTATTATATCACGAACCATAAAACTAATGCTATAATTCCCAGAAGCAAACCGCCCAAACCATAGCTTCTTGAATCATCAGATGCGATTCCAATTATGCCGGCAATTATAGCAAGGGCGACTAGTATGTAAAAAACGATGTCTGCATAAGGAAAAGAGAATGCAAACTTCATTACTAGTTCCAATATTATTGCTAATATTCCCATTAGTATTGCAAAGGTTCCAGTTGTTCGTCCCACATTTATCACTTTTTGTTATATCTTTTTACACTTTAAAAGTGTATATTATTTTATGAAATATCTCTATATAAAACTAGGTATAATAAAAATTACATTAAGAATTTAATTTCATATTAATTTTATAATTAAAAGATCTATTAGTTTAAGAGATAAAATTTAAATTTATTTTAAAAATTTAGTTTATGTAATAGATAATAAGAATATACTAAAGAGACAAATGATCGAAGATTTTATTGATGGTATCTGGATATTAGAAATTGAATCTGGAATCGTTATTTATGAAGAAATTTATAATGACATAACAAAACATGGAATTTCAACAGATATGGTTTTAAATTTTCTTTCAGCCTTAGTTAGTTTTGCTGGTGAAGTGTTTGTAGATGAGTTAAAACATATAAAACTATCAAATCATAAGATCTTTTTTAGTTTTTTAAAGCATATCATGTTGGTAATATCGATAACTGACAAAATTTCTATTAAGGAAACGAAATTAAGCGTTTTAATTGATGAAATCGGTAAAAAATTTGAATTAAAGTTTGCGAACTTATATAACAAAGAATTTTGGTATGTAAATATCGAAGTGTTTAATTCGTTTTCTAAAGATTTAAGAGAGATCATTAAGAGAGAACCAGAACCAATCAAAATAGTACATAGTATTAATTTTTCTGAAAAAATAAAAAAATTGAATGAATTAATTGATAATGAAACAAATAAATTTTTAAACAGAAAGCAAAAACTCCAAAAAGTTTATGAACAGAGGGTAGAGAGATTAGAATCTGAAATGAAAAAACATGATACCTAAAATCAATTTCCTTCCAAATTAAAAATAATTATAAAAAATGTGGACTTTACTGTCAGAGGAGAGGGAGAACATACATTTAAAGAAATAATAGATTACTTGGATGGAAATAAGGAACAAACGCTACTAAAAGATATCAATGGGATTTCATACTTATATATAGAGCGTGATCCCGCTTTACCAAACCCCATCGAATTTTTTATCACCATAAAAAATTTAAAACAGCATAGATATAATTTTCATGAGAATAAATTAAATTAAACTAATTTAATGAATGATTATGAAAAAAGCAGAGATAAAGAAAGAATCTAATATTGAAAATAAAAAGTTAATAGATAATACAAACTTTTTGGAAGATTACGAGGATCTAATTAACAGCAATAAATTAAGTACCTTTTCCACTCACAATCCAAATCACTTCTTCCGATCGCTTGCCAATCCCCGCTTTTTGGGCTCTTATCATATGAAAAAGTCAATCTTAAATAAAAATAAAAACATAAATAATATTTTAAAGGGAAATTTGGAACTAAGATATACTAAATCTCTGCGAAGCATCGTTTTTAACCCTATAACAATTACATTGATTATATTAGCGGTACTTTTTAACTTTCTATGGTTTATTTATACGCTTTCATAATCATTGTTATTTAAAGATCTAAAACCTTATCTAACCCTAAGAAAGAATCGCGAGTTCCATAAATTTTAAAGAAATCTTACTAATTAATGCATAAGTATAAAAATTAATTATTACTTTTTTGTGGGGTATTGACAACGATATTCGACGTTCTAATTATCGGTGGTGGTGTGACTGGATGTTGCATCGCAAGAACTTTATCAAAATATGCTATAAATATTGCTGTTTTAGAAAAAGATGCAGATATTGCTTCAGGAACAACTAAGGGAAATTCTGGAGTGGTACATGCGGGTTATGCTTCATCAAGAGAATATGTGAGACGAAATTTGTGCATTCGTGGAAATAAATTATATACTCAAGCTAATGAAGAGCTTAATTTTCCTTTTATACGAAACGGCTCATTTGTGGTCGCTTTAGAAGACAAACAAATAAAATATCTTGAAGGAGAAAGAAAACGCGGGATCGAGGATGGTATATCCGGATTAGAACTCATATTAGATAAGGAAAAAATCAGGTATATGGAGCCAAATCTTACTGATGACGTAGTGGGAGTACTTCACGCACCTACTGCAGGTATCGTTAGCCCTTATGAATTGACATTTGCGTTAGCTGAAAATGCTGCTATGAACGGAGTATCCTTTTTTCGCAACGAAAAAGTAAAACGAATTAGTAGGCAAAATTATGTGTTTAAAGTTAAAACAAGTTCTAATGAATTTAAAGCTCATAATATTATAAATGCAGCGGGTTTATATGCAGCTAAAATTTCTAAAATGGTTGGATTAGACTATTTTGATATTATGCCAAGGAAAGGGGAATATATCTTATTTGATCGTAACGCATTACACTTAAATAAAATTCTCTTTCCTATTCCTACTAAAGTTTCAAAAGGAATCCTAGTTTGCCCAACTATTCATGGAAATACATTTGTTGGACCGAATGCTCAAAATATTACAGATAAAAAGGATATTGCAACCACAGAAGCAGGATTAAAAGAGATCTTAGATGGTGGTCGAATGCTAGTGCCAAATCTACCTACTCGAGCATCTATTAGAAATTTTGCGGGATTAAGAGCTGTTCCTTATAACAGTATTAGTGATAAAATCGGAGACTTTATTATCGATAATACCGACGTATATGGGTTTATAAATGTGGCAGGAATTCTCTCTCCTGGTCTTACTTCTTGTTTTGCTATAGCTGAAAAGGTTGAAGAATTTTTAAAACTTTTAGGACTTGAACTTAAAATTAAAGAGGATTATAATCCAATTCGTCCAAAACCTCAACGATTCAAAGATTTTTCAAAGGCAGAATTAGATGAAAAAATTAAAGAAGATCCTACGTGGGGACGAATAATTTGCAGGTGTGAGACGATACCTGAAAAAGAGATTTTAGATGCGATCCATGCTCCAGTGGGTGCCAGAACAGTGGATGGGATAAAATTTCGATGTAGACCCGGAATGGGACGGTGTCAAGGAGGATTTTGTCGACCACGAGTAATAGAAATATTATCGCGCGAGTTATACATCCCTCCTGAAGAGGTGACGAAAAGAGGGGAATATACGAGTTTTCTCGTTGGCAAAACCAAAGATAGGTTCATGGAAATAACTGAGAGGGAGGAATTAGAATGAAATCATATAAATCTGATGTAGTAATAATTGGTTCTGGAGCTGCTGGACTAGCATCGGCAATAGAGATAAAAAAGGAAGATTTAAGCGTATTAATTATCGAAAGAGACAAAGAATTGGGAGGTATTACGCTTCAATGCATTCATAATGGATTTGGTCTAAAAGAATTCCAAGAAGAATTAACTGGACCAGAGTATATTCAGCGCTTTATTAACCAAGTATTAGATTTGAAGATACCTTATCTTTTGGACACAATGGTAATCGAAATCACTAAAGACAAATTAGTATATGCTGTGAACAATGAAGAGGGATTAATTGAGATTCAAGCAAAAGCTATAATATTAGCGATGGGATGCAGAGAGAGAACTAGGGGCGCTATTAATATCCCTGGATTTCGACCCGCAGGAATTTATACCGCCGGTCAAGCGCAGAGATTCGTTAACATTGAAGGGTATCTTCCTGGAAATAGTTATGTTATCCTTGGAAGTGGAGATATTGGGATGATAATGGCGAGAAGATTGACATGGGAGGGATGCGAAGTAAAAGCAGTAGTTGAGATATTACCCTATGTAAGCGGTTTGCTAAGAAATCAAGTTCAATGTCTTGAAGATTACGATATTCCTTTAATTACTAGCTATACAGTTACTAAAATTCATGGTAAAGACAGAGTTCAAGGAGTAACCATTAGTAAAGTAGATCGAAATTTTGATAGGATAATAGGTTCTGAAAAATTCATCGAATGTGATACACTGCTTCTATCAGTAGGATTAATTCCCGAGAATGAATTAACATTAAATGCGGGTGCAGACCTCTCCAAGAATGGAGGACCAATAGTTGACAATAATTTAGAAACAACCATCGAAGGAGTTTTTGCATGTGGAAATGTATTACAAGTTCACGATCTAGTTGATTTAGTTAGTGCCGAGGCCCAAAGAGCCGGTAAGAACGCAATTGAGTACATTAATACCCGCTATGGAAATGATATTCCCTCGCAAGGAAAGATAAAGTGTATTGCAGGAGATAATGTCAATTATATAAAACCCGATTTTATTAATAGAGAGGATTTATCAAAGGACGTTATATTCACGTTTCGGGTAAACTTTCCGGATAGAAGAGTACAAATTCAAATTAAAGATGAAGAAAATAATGTCATCTATAAAAGAAAAAAGGTCTATGTTATTCCAAGCGAAATGGTAGAATTGAAAATCAATTTTGATAAACTCGAGAATAAAATTGAATCAGATAGTATCGTGATTGAAGTGATTCCTCGACCAGAGGTACTAATCGAAGAAGACGAGGTCTTATAAAAATGGCAGAAAGTAGCAAAAATGTAGTAAAGGTTATCCGATGTATTGTATGTCCTACAGGTTGTTCAATTAAAGTAATAGGAAAAGACGATAGTGATGTCACTTTTGAAGGATACCACTGCAATAGAGGGTTAGAATATGCTGAACAAGAATTTCGAGAGCCAAAAAGAATTCTCACAACCACGATGAAAGTTGAGGATGGAACTCTTCCTCTTATACCTGTAAGAACAAATGAGCCCTTATTAAAAGCTAAATTGAATGATGCGTTAAAAATTATTGCCCAAAAGCAAATTAAAGCTCCTATTAAGATGGGAGATGTTCTCATCGAAAATATTTTAGATATGGGAATAAACATTATTGCCAGTCGTAATCTTGAAAAGAACAATGATTAACATGAATGATTAATAGACTAATTCTTTTCCTTAATATATACGATATTTTTAAATTAAACTAATTATTTCATACCATATCACCGCTGATTTACTTTTACCAAGAAGATAGGGAATTGAATCTGAATGTTTCCAAGAGTAATTATTCAAGTATTTCTCATCATCAGCTTTTTTCTATTTGGTTATAATATTACATACATTATCTTAACAAAAAAAAGAAATAAAAATAATAATAATAACAACGAGGAAATCCAAAATAAACTAAAAGAAACTCGGCTTTTTGCTCGTATTGGTGTTATGGTTTTGAATGTCTTCATAAGCTTAGTGTGTTTAAATATATTTTTCTTCGATCCTATAGCTAATATTATTCCACGTATAAATTTAGGTTTTAGCAATGAAATCGTGCAGATTGTTGGATTGACATTAGTTATTGGTGGAAATATCACTCTTTCTTTAGCGTATCACGAATTGGGAATTTATTGGTCTTATCCCATTGATGGAATTAAAAAAAGGAGGAAATTAGTCACGTCTGGAATTTACGGAAAGATACGCCATCCAATTTATCTCTCATTTAACTTATTTTGTATAGGATTTATTATGATTTTATTGGATTGGGTTCTTCTCATTCTTTATATAATCGGAGCTATTGGATTGTATTTTCAAGCGATAGATGAGGAAAAAATACTCATAGAATACTTTGAGGAGGAATATATCAACTATAAACGAAAGACCGGACGATTTTTTGTAAAATATAATAGAATTTAGCATATTTTTGATTTAAGTGATTGCTTATGTTTGTACGAATTATTAAAAAATTGAAATATAACGAATCAAATAATCATAAACTTATCTTTCTCATATTTAGTGGCATTATTCTATCAGTTTTTTTCATTGGAGGTTTTATAACAAATCTACCTCTTTTGCTATTGATATCGGTTTACGCCCTATTGATTACTAATTATACTCTTCTCTATAATAAAAAAATATTAAATAGCCTTTCTATTCCTTTAACATTTACGTATCTTTTTATAACAATCTATGATTTTTCTCAAATCAACTTCCTTTTTGCAATATTCCATCTCATTACAGTCATATCTTGCATTTTTATATTCTTTAGGTTAAATGTATCTTTTTTGATTATGGTGTTAGCAAGTATTATTTATGCAATCTGGATTTTTTCTATTATCACATTTTTGGAGTTCCCTTATTATCAATGTGTATTTGGATTTTGTAATCCTCTACAACAATTTTTTCTTATACTTCTTATAGGAATAGTTACATCAGTGGTGGGGTCAAATAATCCAACCAAAAGAGCCCTCCTCTTGTTTATAAATGAGAAATTAAATTTACTTATTAGTAAAGTGGAGTAATTTTTAAACACTTTTGATGATGGTTAAAATTTTTATGAAATAATAAATTTCTGTTCTTAATAACATCAAAATAACTATCTTAGTGTGTAGGATTGGACGAATTAGATCAAATCTACCAAGTTCATAAAAATCTTTATATCGGAGCTTATTGGCCCCGATTAAATTTTAAAAAGTTTAAAGAAATCGGAATAACAGCAATAGTAAATTTAATGGAGGATAATTTATATGATCCGACACCAGATGGCTTTGAGTATCTGTTTAAGGGCTTTCCCGATGATTGGTACCCACCCCATGATTATCTTAAGGAAATCCTTGAATTCATTAGTAATCATATCACTAAGGGTAAAATTTTAGTACACTGTGCTATGGGGGTGAGTCGTTCCGGTGGGATTATTGTGGCTTGGCTTATGCAAAATTATCCTGACTGGACTTGGACGGATGCAATAAATTATGTTAATAAATCAAGACTCATATTTCCTGCAATTGAAATTAAAGAATCGATTTTAGATTATTTCGAAAACCTTGAAGGTAATAGACGAGAATAAAGTGGGAGAGATGGGAATCTTAAATGTTTTAATTGCGGGACACGCCCAACATGGCAAATCAAGTTTGATACAAGCCATAAGTGGTAAGTTTCCAGATAATTTAGACTTTGAATTAAACCATGGCACAACAGTTTCATTAAAGGTAATTCAGTTTCCTATCCCATCAAAAGATCTTATTATTAATTTTTTAGATTCTCCTGGTCATGCCGATTTTAAAGGCGGAGTTGCCTTAGGTTTAGAATTTGCTGATCTTTTGATCATAGTCATATCGAGTTCTGAAGGTTTTCAAGCAAGAACTTACTGGCTTGTAGAAAAAGCCATTGAAAAAAAATTACCCGTTATCATAGCGATAACAAAAATGGATCTACCATATTCTAATCCCGATAAAATTGAGAAGAAGATTGAGAATTATAAAAAGTTACAATTACGCTCCACCGTAAAAACTTCCTCAAAAGAATTGATTGGTATTGAGGAATTAATTGAAAAAATCACTATTCAAGTTCGTAAAAGAGATCAAAATAGAGAGGAACTCTCATTTATTATCCTAGGATTTCAGATTAGAAAAGGAATTGGTGAATTAATAAATATAGGAATAATTTCAGGAAAAATTGAAAGTAATTCTTGGATAAATGAAAAAATTAGAATTAAAAATATATTTTCATTACAAGGAGCACCATTAAAAGAAGCTCACGAGGGAGATATCGTTCAGATTCAATTAAATATAGCAAATAAAATGGATTTGGGCTCAAAATATTTTAAGGGAAAAATAATATCCCCAAAACTCATAAGTTCTTTAGCTGAAATTGTCCCTCGAAAAGAATTTTATATTTCGATTTCAGACCCTATTAAATTTAAAGTAGCTATAGATGTACTCGAATCGATAAAAAAAATAATTCCTAATATTGATTATTATTATAAAAAAAACGAAATAACCATTTTAGCCACTGGTGACCTACAATTTACCCTTCTTAAGGAAAGATTGGAAGATTTAATAGAATTTGAGATCGTAGGTTCAAAATTAAAAGGGATAATTACTGTCAATAAGTCGACTAAAGCTAGCTTTAATTCTGCCAAAGTAAGAATTGTACCTCGTATAAAAAATAAATTAACTGTAAATCGAGATGGAACCCACGCTACAAAATTATATGACATTCTCGGCGCCTCTGTACCCTATGATGCCTTCCATTTAGATGGTTTGCATGTTGATATTTACTCTGGCAAAAATGAATCAGATATTGCTCAAGCAATAACTCGAGCTATAGAAAAAGTAAAGATTATTAAAATCATCCCTTATCAAGATGTAATTGTAAAAGTTTCCAATTATAATGCCCTTTTTGGCTTAATCGAAAAATATGATATCGATATTCTATATCAATCTAAGTCTAACTCATTCTTTCTACAAGTAAAAAACTCTGCTTTCGAATCGTTTTTTAATTCCCTTATGAAACTTTCGAATGGTCAAGCAGATTTTAGTCTAATTAAATTTGATTTTGAAGAAAAAATCCTTTCCATTGACCCCGGAACCAGACATTTTGGTTTTTGTTTAATCGAGCAAGGTGCTTTACCTTCATTGTGGTATGTAAATCTAAAGAAAAGTATTGAAGATAAGAGATCTCGCTCTGTTTCTAAAGAACAAATTAGATATGAATTAGATGTGTTTTTAGGCAGTGATAAGGACTTAATTACAAAAATCTTTATTGGAAATGGTCCCGGATCATCATTTATTGCTAACCTTTTAATTGATTACTTTAATATCACCGGAAGTACAATGGAAAAAGATGAAAAAGATCAAAGTTTTAATACGTTGCCAGCACCGGATATTTATATGGTTGATGAGTTTAAAACAACAAAAGAAGCACTTTTTCATCTGCAAAAGGGAGAATTGGTAAACCAAGTAAAAGCAAAAGGATTTGTCGATCATGCAATAGCCGCACTACTTATTGCTCGTAGAGGAATTAAAGGAGAGGTCCTCAAAATTCAAAAAAAGCCAATGGCAAATTTGTATGATTACATCTATGAACATTATTCGGGAACTAACTCATTTTCTAACATTCATAATGTGAGAACTCTTGCAGATCTGAAAAAAGGAATGTATTTAAGAGTAAAGGATTCCTCTAAATTAGATTCTAAATTAAATAACGGGGACATTATTCTTTTTTCAGGTTTTGGGACCGATTATAATTCATTATATGCAACCACACTTACTGGAAATAAGGTTATTATAAAGTTTCAAGGAGTTACGAAGTTTCAAAAAGATTTTTTCGCAATCTTTGCTCCCGTGAAGCAGAAATAACTCTCTTTTTATAGTAATTATTCTTTTACATAGATTTATAATCATCATTTCTGATTATTTAGTAAATATTAATTACATTTAACAAGGAGAAAATTGTATTTTGACTGATTTTGAAGATAAAGTACTTGAACTACTCGAAAAAATTAATAAAAAATTAGATATGCTATTAGGTAGTTCAGATAAAGAAATAAGTGGGTCAAGTAAGGGAGAGGGTTATGTTAAACCTTCTGCAGTAGTAGAAAAACAAGAGGAGGAGCAAAAAGCACTTGAAAAACCTCCTGTTGAGGGTCGAAGGGTCTGCCCAGAGTGTGGTAGTACTGATTTCCGAACTGAAGAAGACAAAAGCCAGATCTTACACCAAATGGGTGGAATCAAGATTTACGCAAAAAAGAATATCTGTAAAAAGTGTGGCTATGAATTATAACACATAAAACTTTTTTTAGGTTTTCATTTTTTATTTTTCAAATCTTACAAATAACATTTTTTATCTATTGTATTTAGTTGTCTACATGTTTTAGAAAAATCGTGGAAAACGGCTTTCTTCATCAAACTTATCATCGATTTTATCGATTTGGAAGTCTTCTTCTTCCATCTCTTCTTTCTTGTATGGATCTTTAAATTGCATTTTATAGAGGTGATTATATAACCCATTCAATTTTACAAGTTCTTTATGGGTTCCTTCTTCGATGATTCTTCCCTTATGTAAAACGACTATACGATCAGAATTAATGATTGTGGATAATCTGTGGGCAATTGAAATACTGGTTCTTCCTTTTAAAAGGGTTTCTAAAGCTTTTTGGATCAACAATTCACTATAAGGATCAATTGAAGAGGTTGCTTCATCTAAAATGAGTATTGGTGGATCTGAGATAATTGCTCTAGCGAATGCTAGTAATTGACGTTGGCCCTCAGAAAGTTTATTTCCACGCTCTCCCACAACAGTATCATACCCCTTTTCCAAGTTCATAATAAACTCGTGAGCATTTACTTTCTTAGCAGCTTCAATTATTTCCTGATCAGTTGCATTTAACTTACCATACCGAATATTATCCCTAACAGTTCCTGAGAAAAGAAAATTATCCTGCAGCACGATTCCCATCATCCTGCGCAAGCTTTTTAATTCAATTTTTTTAAGATTAATCCTGTCAATTTTAATTTTGCCTCTTGTTGGATCATAAAATCGGCTTAAAAGTTTGATAAATGTGGATTTTCCCGCTCCTGTATAACCTACGATTGCTAATCTTTCATTTTCTTTTAGAGAAAGTGTAATATCCTTTAATACTAAATTATCGGTATCATAAGAAAAACCCACATCTTGATATTCAACTTTCCCTTCGATGTTTTTGATTTTAATCGGATTTTCATCATCTAAAATAGAAATTGGCTCTTTCAAGATTGAAATAATCCTTCTTCCCGCAGCAATAGAATTCTGGAGCATCGTCACGAAGCTAATCAAAGAAAATAAGGGCTCAAAAAACATGAATATATAAAAAATAAAGGAAATTAATGTTCCTTGCGTTAAAGAACCAGCTCTTATCAATGCTCCAGATGCGAGAAGAAGTAAACCAATACCAAAAGTAATGACCAAGATAATGGTACCCGGGATGAAAGCATTTAACTTAGCAGTTTTCATTGTTGTTGTTCTTTCTTCTTCTGTCGCTTTAACAAATTCATCATAATTTTCATCCTCTACAGCATAGGATTGGATCACTTTCATGCCCATAATGGATTCATCTAATATACTCGTTACGTTCGCTACTCTCTCTCTCAACTCCTTATAGTATTTTCTTGCTTTTCTAAATAAAACTCCCGCAATTCCGAAAAAACCGGGTACAATTAGAAAAGCAACCAACGTAAGCTCGGGACTAAGAAGAATCATGAAAACTAAGGAACCAAATACCAAAAATACGTTTGGTAGTGAGACCAATAACCCTGATTGGATAAGTTGCTGAATAGTATTTACATCTCCGGTTAAATAATTTATTTTTTTACCGGTGGTTCGTTTTGGAGTATCATGATAATCTAATCCTAAAGCTTGAAATTTCACGAACAATTCATAGCGTAGATGATACATGGTTAATGTGGCCAATTTTGAAATAATATACCCTTGAATGATCCGTGTTAGTACACCTATAATGGTAAGGAAAAAGAAGAGCGTACCTAGCGATAATACAACTTCAATATCACCGCCTGTTGATCCAAGTCCACCCCCTAAACCGTCATCAAC
>SDNW01000050.1 GCA_004524725.1 Promethearchaeota archaeon | reverse complement strand
GGATTCTTAATATTGGCTATCTTATAAGCCTCCTTTGCAGCATGCTCTAAACCTATTAAATCAGTCATAGTTCTATGTCCGAGATAATAGCTGTCTGTACAACTGGCATATCCTTTTAACCATACTGGAGTGTCGGTGAGCTTTTTAGCCATTTTTTCATTCGTAAGTAACATTGCGACTGCTCCATCACTGTAAGGTGGAAAATCTAACTTTTTTAAGGGATAAGCTAACATCTCTGAATTTAAGACTTCATCTAACGATACCTCTGATTGAATATGAGCATATGGGTTATGAATGGCATTCTTTCGATTCTTCACTACAACCTTAGCTGCTTGCTCTTCTTTAATTTCATATTTATTCATATACATATTCGCCATTAATCCCGCAGCAGAAATTTGATCCAATCCTAAATGTCGCTGAAAGAAAGGATCAAATATCGAATTATTAATTAGGCACTGATCCCCCTCCGAACATTTGCCATGGGAAACCACTAAGACTGTATCATACTCTCCAGAGAGTATTCTCATGGCTCCATACATGTAGGCAAACGCACCATCACCAGATACTCGAGACTCGGCTTTCCTCACAGCTCCAACCGCGTCTTGAATAGCCATATTAGCTATTGTTCTTCCATCGTTAAAATCATTAGAACTAGTAATTACACACCCAACATCATCATTATTAATTCCAAGCTCGTTATGAAGCTTTTTAACAACTTCAAAATCTAGTTCAGAGTAAGGTAAATCGATTTTTTGTGCTTCATATTTAGTTTGAGTACATCCTACAATTGCTACTTTATCCATTTTTATATCCATGTCGTTAATTTTTATTATTTCTATTAAATTATTATTATATTGGATAATTGATCTATAAATAGTTTTAATTTGAATTTTTATAAAAAAGTAAGTCCTAAGCTATTTTTTACGGGATCTAATTTTTAAAATTTAAATAGAAAGATGATCAATTCTAACTTAATATAATAATATATGAATATCAATCCATTTAATAAAAAGTGTAAACTAAACATGTCTGAATCAAATCCAGAAAATAAGTTAGTTATTTCAGCAGCTTTAGCTGGCGCCATTACTACAAAGGCTAATAATCCTTCCGTTCCTTATACTGCAGAAGAATTTGGCGATGAAGCTAAAATATGCTATGATGCAGGTGCTGCGATTGTCCATATTCATGCAAGAGATCCAGAAAAAGGGAATCCCACTCATGAATTAGATCTAATTAAAGATGTATTAGAGAATATTAAATCAAAAGCGCCGGATGTGATTATTAATTTAAGTACCGCTATTAGTTCAGTTGCTACAGATAAGCAAAGAATTGCGCCCGTTCAAACATTTAAACCCCCTTTAGCTTCCTTGAATACCGCTTCTATGAATTTTGCGGTAGGGGATTATAGGACCGGAAAAGTAGGTATGGGAGCGGGAAATATTTTTGCTAATACTTTTAAAACTATTTCGAAGTTTGCTAAAGAAATGAAGAAGGCAGGAACAAAACCAGAAATGGAAATTTATGACCTAGGAGGATTATATAATATGCTTTTCCTCAATCGGGATGAAAGCACATTTGCTCAACCACTTCACTTCCAGTTCGTCTGGGGTGTACTTGGAGGAATACCGTTTACTCCAAAGAATCTGTCATTATTATTAGATCTAATCCCTGAAGATTCAACATGGAGCGTTTGTGGGGTCTCCAAGCAACAATTTTCAGCGGGTTTATGTGCTGCCGCATTAGGAGGACATATTCGAGTTGGTTTAGAAGATAATACTCGTGTCGTAACCGGTGAATTAGCGAAAGGAAGTTATGAACAAGTAGCATGGGCTAAAAAAGTAGCAGAAGCTGCAGGGAGAGAAATTGCTCAAGGCGATGAAGCAAGAAAAATCTTCCATCTTAAAAAGGAGCATGTAGAACTTTAAGCAATAAGATCCATCAAACTATTTCTTTTTTCTCTTTTTTTTCTTATGAATATATTTAAAAAAAATATAAAAAATTATTTAGTTTAGAAGGTGAATCCTTCAGGTAATTCTGATTCTGGAGTGCCTTCAAGAACAAACATTAAATCCATAATAGTATAGGTGGGATCTTTCGTTCTAAAAATTGGTACCACTCTCTTTCCAATCTCTGGCTCTCCCACGACTAATACGCTCATCAGAATAGTCACCACTTCTTCGTCAAACTCGACATTGATGAATTTTATAGGTTTAGGCAGAGTATTAAACGCTCCTGAACGGTGAGTAATGATAAAGGAATGAATCTTTGCTGTGTTACGAGCTTTTTCTGTGATATCAACTATAGTGGCTTTTCTTAAACAATCAGGACAATAAATTCTGAAAGGTTCAAAAATTGAGCCTATACTATCACATTTTGGATTATCGCACCGCGTTGCTAAAAGCTTTCCTTTGCCAATTCCTTCGAAAAATGGAGCCTCACCACCGTAAGAATGGATATAGGTCATATCTCTTGGATTTGTCACTCCTGCCAATTTTCCCGTATCCTTGTTAAATATTGGTTGATTTTTTTCTATTATATGAAATTTACCTCTCGGCTTATACCTTCCATCAATTATGTCAACAAAACCCTTTTCCTCTTCAGTTTTCGGCATTTTTTTAATCCTCCTTAATTAAATGATTAGGATCCATTAAAATAGTACAGGTAACATGCGAACCTACTCCTGCATGACTAATAGCTAATCCACGTTTAGCACCTTTTACTTGTAAACTTGTCCAATCTATTGGTTTTTCACGACTAAAAGCTTTCCATTTTTCTTCTGGTTCATGAATTTCATCCCACCTATTCCATATGTGATAACCGATTTCTGCAATTTGCATTAGTCCAGTTGCTCCCACAGCATGCATACATCCTATGAGCCCTCCACATGGATTACTTGGTAACTTTCCAGGCTTATTGGTGTTTGGATTAATAACATAAGCATCACCAGATTCAATATAATCTCTGCCGTCACCATATGGTCTAATTCCAATATCTTCATAAGTTTGGATATCACTAATAGTAAACGCATCATGAAGCTCAACTACATCTAAATCTTCGCTTGGATCCACGACTCCCGTCATATTATATGCATAATAAGCAGCAATACGAGCGGCTAAGAAACTACTAAATCCTGGATATCTATCTCCTCCAGGGAATCTTTTGCCTAGGTTATCATATTGACCCGGTTCTTCGTTTGGTAAGAGAGGGATCTTCATATCACGTCGATCAGCAACTCTTAACGTATGACTTCCTGCACCAATCCAGATTCGAAGAGGTTTATCTGTTATTTCATATGCTGTTTTTTCATCACAAACAATTCCACATGCAGAGCCAACACTCATTAAACAACAATCTAAAACTCGTAAGGGGTAGGCTACCACAGGTGAATTTATGACGTCTTCGACTGTAATTTTCATAGGTCCGTGTGCATGAGGATTCATTCTTGCATATCCTCGATTTTTAACAGCAATTTCAGCCATCGTTTTTCTAAAAGAATCCTCTGCTTTTCCAAATATTTGCCAATATCTCTGAGCCATTACCGCATAATAACCTGTATATATATGACCAAGTGGAGTCTCCCAATCCTTATCAGCGGCGCATGAAATTAGATGATTTCCCTCATCAGTGGGAACCTCGTCCATTCTTTCCCAACCCAGCGCCAAGGCACAATCACTATACCCAGAAGCAACTGCTTTTATTGCTTCCCACATCGTTGAACCTCCTGTAGCACCGCCTGTTTTCACGCCAATCGTTCCTAAAGGATCTAAACCAAGTCTATCATGGATAACCGCCTCCCCGAGTAATTGATCACCAAAATGATCAGCGAAATGACCATAATATGCGGTATGAATAAAACTTTTTAATTCAGTTGGAGTCATATTAACAAAATCTGCAGCAGCAGTTAAGGCTTGAATACAAAGTTCCTCAGTCCTCGTTTCTGGAAATGCCCGATCAAATTTTGACATTCCTACTGTAGCTAAGTAAACTGGTTTACTCATTTCTGGTATCTTTAATTGCTTATCACTAAATTTAATCATTTTTTTTCTAACTCTTGTTATTAAATTTATATTGTTTTTAAAATCAATTACATGTGTTAGTTATAAAGTTTTTTTACCTTTAAACTTTTAAAATTACTAGAGTTATAATATTCAAGGTATGCCACTATAATTTAATGATGTAAAATGGATACAAGAATTAGTGAATTTGAAAAGATTAAAATCCAGCGTTATGTCCCGGAATTAGATCTATTAAATAATCCCGTTCTTAATTCAAATGAGAAAGAATTTTTAGCGGAATTTTACGAGTTTATTGAAAATGAAATCGATAGTGAATTAAGAAAATTAGAAGAATTAAATTATTATGTCGAAGAACCTACGCAAGAAAAGAAGAAAGAAATCGTTATTGGCATTATGAAAAAACTAGCTAAGCAAGGGTATTATTCAACGGTTCTAAATACGGATGATTACGATGTAGGCAGAATTACACGTAATGCTTTAATAGCTTATGCATTATGCGGTGGACGCTGGAGTGAATATAGTGAAAGATATATCGCAGGGAATTATAGTATCGAAATGGGAAGACTCGCGGGTGGTACTTTATATTGCAATCCTGTGAATTACGCATCGAATGAATGGCAAAAAGAACGTTATTTACTTCCCGTAGCAAAGGATGGTCAAATGGGAGCTTCTGCAATGACTGAATTCAATGCAGGATCTGATATCTTTCGAATGGAGCTCCGATTATATGAAAGAGATGACAATATTATTGCAAAAGGTAAGAAATTATTTATTACTAATGGAATGATCGCAGATTATATCATCATTTATGGAAGATTAGACAACGGACAATTAGGTGCAATAATTTTTGATACGGAAAATCAACAGGCTAAAGATTTTCGAAGTACAAGAGTAAGAACATATGGGATGACGGATGCTTTTGTTAGTAGACTTATCTTTGACAGGGTTGAAATCCCAAAAGAAAATCTTCTCCATGGTCATGGTTTGGATATTGCATTCCATCAATTAACTGAAGAGAGATTAGTAATCAGTGCGGAAGCATTAGGAGATGCTATGAAGAAACTACTTTATTCTCATGCTTTTGCGCTTCAGCGTAGACAATTTGAAAGAAGACTCCATCAATATCAGGTAATTAGATTTCCAATATCCCAAAAAATTCGAGAATTAAATCTGCATATCTCGGCTCTAATAAATTATGCAAGACAATTGGATGAAAATCCCGAACTAGGGAGTTCAAAACTCATGGCAGCGAATGCAATGGGCTTAAAGATCAGTGCAACGGAATTAGGTTTTGAGAGTGCGATTCATTGTTTTAGAACTATGGGCGGTCGAGGTTTTACTAGGCAGTACGCTAATGAGATTGGCCTACTAGATCCATATTGCATGCTCCATGGCGGAGGATCGAATTACGTTCTGGAAGATAGTGAGTCCCGGAGATTCTTTAAATATAAACCCACACGTAGAGATAGGGAAGATGAGATTCCCAGAATTAACTATTAAATACTTTAATTTGATTTCACAAAATAATTCAATTCTTTTTAAAGATTTAATTTTATCAAAAACCATGAGTGCATGAATTAATAAATATATCCAAATTTTTATATAAGATAATGGACTATTACTATAATTTTGACAGTTTTGATATTAGTGTCTTTCTGGATCAATATCGCGGAGTGAAATTAGAGGATATTTTTAATCAGAATTCTATTATTAGTAATACATTTGGTTCTTTCATGGAAATTAGTTGGTCGATTGAAAATCCTGATTGGAATTTAAATTTACTCAATACTCGGAAAAGATTATTTAGAAATCTGAAAGCAGTATATTATATTGGGGATAAAATTGAGGAAAAATTGTTGAAAAAGGGAATTAAGTCCATTCTAGATCTAAAACTTCACACACGATATAATAAATATGCTTTAGAATTAATAGATCTAATAAAACGAAAAGAATACGAGCCTCTTTTGCAAAATCGATATATCTATGATTTAGATGTTTCATTTTGCTTTAACCTCCAAGATCTCCTCTTTATCGATATTGAAACCTTAGGGATCTATGATAGCTCAATTATTATAATTGGTCTCGGTTACTTTCAAAACAATTGTTATCAGATTAAAATTCTTTTTGCTCGTGATTTAGAGGAGGAAATTGCATTATGTGAACATTTCCGAAAGGTAATTCTTCCGAACTTCAAATGCTTTGTATCTTATAATGGGAAAAGTTTTGATATTCCATATATTGCGAATCGTCTTTTATATTTTTTCGAAGAGAATCCGATGATTTCCGGGGACGAGGTTCCTTATGAAAATGCTAATACAAAATATCATCATATTGATCTCTACCATAATTGTCGTAGAAAGTATAAGGGATTATTTAATAATTACACCCTTACAAATATGGAAAGAAAATTATTAGAAATAAAGCGCGAAAATGAGCTTCCAAGTAGTCTAGTTGGATTCTGTTATCAATTATACCTTGAAAATCCTCAAAAAAATGTAGGATTAATACGAGAAGTTATAAATCATAATTATTGGGATATATATTCTCTTCCTATCATTCTAAGTCGTTTGTTAAGTGATTGATTTAAATACAAGTGTTAATATCATTTAATATGTACTCGAAACTGAATGAGTATGACGTCACCTCAGAAACTCTACATGGGTTAACTTCTAAACTCCACTCTTTTAAGCAAAGATCTTCAAAAATCATATGCTTTTTAGGTTTTGATGGATATATAGATTCACTCTATTCAATAGTAAAGACTAGAAAGGATGCAGCAAACTGGGATAGATTAGAGTCAATGAAGGAATTTGGAAAATTTATCACCGATATTGCTGGAAGTTCCGCTAACATTGAAAGAGTATTGAAAAAGAAAGTATTTGGAGGGTTTGCCCCGAATACCAGTCGAGCATTAAATGCTTTAGGTGTTAAAACCATTTTAATGGCAGCTTTAGGATTGCCTGAATTCTCTCAATATTATAAGCCATCAACTTTAGTAAAATCAATTTCGATTGCAAATCCAGGAGAAACACTCGGATTGGAATTTGATGATGGTAAAGTTATGATTACTGATTTTGAGCCGATACTTAACATTAATTGGGAAAAAATTACAAAATCGGTCTCAAAATCCTTGCTCATCGAATATGTCAATAATTCCAATATTCTTGGATTTGGGCATTGGGCATTAGTTCCCCTTTTAAATGAGATCTGGAATCATTTTTTAAATGACATATTCCCATCTATTACAGAAAAAAAAAAGAAACTATTTTTTGTGGATATCGCTGATATTACCAAGCGTCCGAGGGAGGATATACTGAAAATGATCTCGATCCTCCAAAAGATAGATCAAGAAATTCCTATAATGCTAACTGTTAATGATCGAGAAGCAATTAGATTGTCCCATATTTTAAGTAATGTTAAGCCTATTAAGGTTAAAAAAGAGAATTTAAAAGATTTTTTTAAAGCAGGACGATTTATTAATGATGAAATTAATCTCTCTTACTTTGTTATTCATTCACCACATTTTGCTACCATTTCGACATATACTGAGCATTATTGGGTTACAGAAGGCTATACTTCTACACCAAAATTTACGGTAGCCGCTGGAGACCATTTTAATACCGGAGTTGCGATCTCATTAGCAACTGGTTTAAATCCTTCTGAATCTATACTTATTGGAAATGCTTTAACTGCTATTTTTGTACGAACTGGAATATCTCCGAATTTTAATCAACTTAATCAATATGTTGAAAGATATATGGAATTTATAATGAAGGATAATCCTCAATTTCCTTAATCATAATTATTAAGGATTTAGATAGGCTTTCGAATAAATTTTAATTAGCATATAAGATTTAAATTTGTGATATTAATGGCAAATTTAGAAGAGAGATTATTCAACCATGAGTGGAAAGAAAAGAAGAGAATCAAAATTAAAAATAATTTAAAAACCAAAAAATATGATATCTTTGTAATTGGAGCAGGTATTACAGGCGCAGGAATTGCAAGAGAAGCCGCTATGAGAGATCTAACTGTAGCAATCGTAGATATGCAAGATTTTGCTGCGGGTACTTCATCAAGAAGCTCAAAATTAGCGCATGGGGGAATTCGTTACCTTAGTCATGGGGATATGGATTTAGTAAAAGAAGCAACGAGAGAACGAAATTGGATGAGAGTACAAATTCCCCATTTAGTGCGACCTATCCCATTTTTATTCGTTCATTTGAAAGATAGTAAATACAAGAAGCGAGATATTGTAGCAGCTTGCAAAGTCTATGATTTCTTAAGTGACAAAGATTCTCAATTTAAGAATTATAAAAAACATAAATGGTACTCATCTGATGAAGTAATGGAAATGGAACCAGAGTATATTCGAGAAGGAAATTTAGGAGGTGCTGTTTATTATGATAATAATGTTGATGATGCTCGCTTAACAATCGAAACTATAAAAGAAGCAGTGATCCGGGGAGCGGATGCATTAAATTATTGTAAAGTAGTTGATTATCTCGAAAGAGATGGGAAGATTTATGGTGTCAAATGCAAAGATATAGAAGGCGATGAAGAATTTGAAGTTTTATCCAGAATAGTAGTAAACGCAACCGGAATTTGGACCGATGAATTAGTAGAAAGATATCCAGATGAAATACCGGAACCTGTGATACGACCAACTAAGGGTGTTCATCTCCAATATAAAAGAGAGCATATTAAAAATAATATGGCAACTATTGTATTTTCTATTACTGATGGCAGAGCGTTCTTTGTCCTCCCCCGAAATGAACACTATACAATAATTGGAACGACTGATACGGATTATCAAGGAGATTTAGCAAATCCTTTTTGTAATAAAGAGGATGCGGATTATCTTATCGAATCAGTGAAATATTATTTTCCAAATGCAGAATTAGACTATAAAAATATTTTATCAACCTACGCGGGGATCCGACCCTTAGTAATGCAAAAAGGCAAATCAGAAAGCGAAATCTCACGGAAACATCTTATTTTCCGTTCTGAGGATGATTTGCTTACAATAACGGGTGGGAAGCTAACAGAATGGAGAGCTATGGCAGAGGATTTATTTGAAAGAATAGAAGAGTTGCAAATGTTTCCAAATATCGAGAGAGAAAAACATTTTTCAAGGCAGGAGTATGTTATTGCCTTGCAGGAGGAAGATTGGAAGAAATCCCTCCAAAATTATGGAATTAAGTTGGATAAAGATATTTCTGATCATCTTTATCACCAATATGGCAAGGGAGCTTTGAAAATTCTCGAATTAATCAAGGAAGATCCTACTCTTTCCATTAGAATCATAGAAGAGAATTATTTTATTAAAGCGGAAATTCTATACACGCTTCGATATGAACTAACAACTCATTTAATTGATGTGTTTTGTCGAAGGACTGAAATGGCATTATGGATAGATCACAAGAAAGCATCCGAAGCGGCAAAAAAGGTAGGAGAAATCATGTCAGAAGAGTATTCTTGGGATAAAGCAACATTAGATAATGAGATTCAGAACTATTTAGACTATATTAAGAAGACAGTCTCATTTATTAGTTAATAGGAATAATCATTTTTTTTAAATGCAAAAATTGGACTATAATATATATTAATATTTTATTAACGATATTCATCTTAATAACAAATTAATATTAAATTTCGGATGTGAAAATAGTTGATATATCAATTTAGTTTTACTGATAATTTTATGGAGCCTCTCGCTAAATTTGCAGGATTTTTCATCTTAATTTTGGGAGTGATGTGGTTAGTATATGCGGTGTATGAAACAAAAAGACGAGGTTCATTCAAGGAGAGAAAAGTGGAAGATTGGAATTTCGACATCACTAAATTTCTAAAATTTCTCACTTATTTAGGTATAATTGTCGGTATTTTCAGTTTAATAAGTGGTGTTGGGGGTCTTATTCTGGATGAACCTCCAAGTGTAGCATTTGCTCAAATTAGTGATCATAAAAGTATGTTTACATCTGTCTTTCTAATTATCGTTGGACTTTTAACTCTGTTGAAACCACTGAATGATCTCCCTATATCTAGTGTTTTAGGAATCTTATTAGCCTCTATTGTCGTAGTTATAATGGCGCTTGCGATCCCTGAGGAGGTTGTTGAAGTAATTGCAGTATTTATCAATCCAAAATTGCTACTAGTCATTGTGTTTATTGTAGTATTTGCTATAGTTGCCCTTACAGTTAAATTTTACATCGGAGCATTGATGGCAATATCCAAAGCTATTTCTTGGCCTCCATTAGCCTTTATTCTAGGAGCATTCTGTTTATTACAAGGATTCTTATTATTAGTAATAGGCGTTTCCATAACGGGAGTATTTTAATTTTTTCTTTTTATTCTAATTTTTTCTATAAAATTAAGAAAAATAAGCAAAGCGGTTATTATTACTTGTTGAGATATCTCCAATGATATCCTCCTTTAGATCATACCCACAATTACTACAAGTTTTTTCCTCAGTTATATTAATTGTAGTAAATCTATAACCACTCCTTCCTATTATTATTTTATCACACACTGGACAATAAGTATTGCTTCCTGTTCTATGTTGAAGATTTCCAACATATACATAGGAAAGACCAACATCTTTTGCAATATTGTAAGCTTTATCTAAAGTTTCGTAGGGAGTTCTTTTATCTGAAGGCATTTGAAAATCAGGATGATAAGCAGAAAAGTGAAGCGGCGTGTTTTTCCCTAGATTATCTTTAATCCAGGCTGCTAATGATTCCAATTCTTCCGAAGTATCATTCAAATCTGGAATAATTAAGTTAGTAATTTCTACATGTATTCCTCCCTCTTTAAATCGTTTTGCTGTATCTAATACCGGTTGCACGGATTTAACACCACAAACGGTTTTATAAAAATCATCCGACATTGACTTAATGTCTATATTTGCAGCATCTACGCCCACATCAACTAATTCTTTACTCGCAGAAAGTGTGGAATACCCGTTCGTGACCAAAATGGTCTTTATGTCGTGTTCCTTTAGGAGAGGTACCGTATCTAAGATGTATTCATGCCAGATAAGCGGTTCGTTATACGTATAGGCTAAGGTTTCTGCGCCACTCTTTACTACTTTTTCTACTAATTCCTCGGGACTCATCTCTATCAAGGACATTCTACGATTTTCCATACCTTCAAGCGTATAAAATCCATCTTTTCCGTTATCACTTGGACTTGCTTGACTTATAGACCAATTTTGGCAATTCTGACATCGAAAAGAGCACCCTATTGACGCAATTGAATACGCGACAGCCCCAGGCCAAAAATTATAAAGCGGCTTTTTTTCTATAGGATCTAAACTTCCATTCGAAATTAATGAGCCATAAATTAGAGTATAGAATGTTCCATCAAAATTTTTACGAGTTCTGCATATGCCTAGTTTTCCTGGTGTAACGACGCATTCATTTGCACAAACAAAACATTTAACTTTATTATTTTCGAGTTTTTCCCATAATCGCGCCTCTTTTTTCATTTCTATTATCTCCCTTAATTATTTATTTCGTTAATCACAAATAAATAATAAGCAAGCAATTTTATAATGTTTACATATAATTTTTATAAGGAATCTTGAGGTGAGCTTTACTTATTCACATTCCAAACAATATTGAATTGACTAAGGAACAGGCAAAAGGAAAAATCGATGAGATCAAGCAGAAATTAAAGAATTTAGAAGACCAAGGAAAAAATTCGAATTATTTTCATGAATTAAGTACTTTAGCACTCTTACAGATCGAAATCAATGAGTTCACCAATGCAGAAAAGAATTTACAAATGTGCTTAAAACATTTTAAACTGCAAAAAGACACGCTGGGAATAGCTGCCGTATATGGTATTCTTGGGGTACTTAAATACAAATCAGGGGATTATAATGCATCACACGAGTATTATAACAAAGCATACGATATTTACAAAGAACTTCATCAATACAATGAAGAAATTGTTTGTTTAATAGGGATGGGTAATGCCTTAATAAAGTTGGAACAACTGGAAGAGGCATGCGATATTTTTCTGGAATGTAGCGCAAAATGTTCCGATAGAAATGATATCTACCATCTCCTAGATTGTTTGGGAAATTTAATACACATTCATGAAACTCAAGAAAAGTGGGACGTTGTAAAAGAGTTGTATAAGAAAACCTTAGAAGCGTTCGAGAAAATGAAAGATTTCAAAGGGATAATTATTTCAAATTTCAATTTAGGGATTTTAGAGAAAAAAGAAAATAACTACCGAAAAGCATTATATTATTTTGAAACGGGAACTCAAAGAGCAAGAGATTCAAACTATAACGAACTTATAATCAAAGGATTGAGCTACATTGGTGAGGCTTTATTTTATTTGGGAAATATTAAATCTGCTAAACAAAATTACGTTGAAGCTCTAACCTATGCTAAAAAAGTAAATGATAAAAATGCAATTATTCAAATTAAGGTTATTTTAAATTCATTCGGTTTAAACGAGCACCAAATACAAAAAGAACTCGATGAGCTTGAAAATTCCGGAGATATCCCCTAATTTTTTAGCCACAGAATCTTTTATTTAGATCAGAAAACTATTTATGATTTAATTTTCATAATATTTAAGATAGATTCTAATAAAAAAAATTAAATTCTGTGATTTATGAGTTTTTGTCCTTATTGTAAACGACAAATTAAGGAAGATTGGTTATATTGTCGATACTGTAATAAACCCTTAATTTCGACCGTTGATATTGGATTAAGCAAAAGTATTCAACAAAAACCAGAAGTTCATTCGCTAAATTATTTGAATTATGATGAAGAAGAGCTAGATTTTAATTTTGATTTAAACGATGATGAAGGATTAAATGAAGAATTAATTGAAATTGAAAATCAATTAAAAGAAAAAGAACTTTTAGGTGAACCCGTAGGAGATATATTAATCAATAAAGCGAGCGTCTATTACAAGCAGAGAGATCTAGAGAAAGCTTTAAAAAACTTAGAAATAGCTTTAAGCAGTTTTAGTTCGGAAGGAAATACGCTCAAAATAGCTATATGTCATAATGAAATAGGGCTTATCCAAGAGGAATCTGGTTTTTTTGAGCAAGCTATTTATCATTTTGAAAGAGCTCTTGATATATTGAACGAACTTGAAGAATTTCATAAAGTAGTGCAAGTACTGAATAATATTGGAAATGTTTATCTTCAAATTAATGACATAGAGCATTCTTATGAATCCTACCAAAACGCATTAAACATAGCAGAACGGGAAAATTTAGAATTTGAAGCTATAAAATCTGCGAGTAATTTAGTTGAAACATTGTTGAATTTAAGAGATTACGATCGTATTAAAAAAATTTTACTCCACAACACCAAGTTTTTTGAACAAAAAAATGATATTTATGGAATGATTCAGACCCTAATTAAATACGGAAAACTTTATTATCTAATGGGTGAGGATAATTATGAAGCCTCATTTGAAAAATTTCAACAAGCGCTAAAATTAATTGATAAAATTCAGGATAATATTTCCTTATATATTAAAGCGCATTTAGAGTGGGAATGTTATTTATACTTAGGATTACAGGCAATAACATGGGATAACGATATCGAAGCGGAAAGTTTTCTTCTAAAAAGCTTAGAAGCGATAAGAACTTTTGAATTTCGCGATAATATTAAGGAGGGCTTAGTTTTAGAAAATCTTGCAAAGCTATTTACCTTAAAAGGAGAGGATCAAAAGGCAATTGATTATTATAATATTAGTTTAGAAATTTACGAAAAATTTGGGGATAAAGCGAAAGTTGCTAAAATAAAACATGATATTGGAAAAATTTTTTATGAGTTTCTCCAAGATAGGATCAAATCAATCCAATTTTTAGAAGAGGCTTTAGAACTCTATGAAGATTTGAACTTTACAAAACAAGCCGCAGAATTGACCTCCCTTCTTGGGGACATTTATGGAAAAAGCGAAGAATTCGAGCTTGCTGCGTCTTTCTATACGAGGGCTAAGAATTATTATCGTGAACTTGAAGATGATTTTAATTCCTCGATTCTCGAAAAAAAAATAGAGAAACTCAATCAAAATCAAAAACTATCTTAAAAGATCGATTCTTATAAACGGTTAATCCTTCTTATTGTACTTTTCTCAATGATCCACTCAATAGTACCTTTATCATTAGCATATTTATTCCATAAATAGATAAGATATCCTAATATAATGATATAAAGAATTGAGATTAGAACAAATAAAAGAATGTTCAGTTGATATACGAAAAGAGGTAGGAATATGTACTGTATGAAGATTATTGTGATCGAATATCTTCCATAAAACCGTAATCCATTAAAGATCTTACTTTCTCTTACTCTCACCTCGCTGATAAAAAATAAAAGTCCAATTGTAACAATTAGTAACCCTACAGTGAATAAAATGTATGCTACTGTACCTGATAATAGAATTTCAGGCATATATGGAATGTATTGAAATTCTTGATTTTGTAAAATTGGATGAGCATCAATAAAAGGATACTTTAAAGGATTATAGAAATCACTAGTTATGAGAGGATTGAAATCTGTCAATGATAAAGCGATTCCTGCGAGTAGAAATGCAAATCCATGGCGTAAAGTGGATTTAATACTGATTTTGATGGCTTTCTTGTTTTCTAACACTTTTGCTTGGTAAATCAGTTCACTAAAAATGGAAGCAAAAAAGCATAGAGAAGCATAGGGTAATAAACATAAACTTGGATCAGGGGAGACGATAAAAAAATATATTAAATTTAGAAAGATATTATTACTCTTGCTAAAGAATAGCAATTCTCTAAGAATCGGTGTAAAAAGTAATATTGATAATCCTATCACTACTCTAGCCCACCTAATTAACTTGAAAGAAAAATAAATAATAATTTGGGCAAATCCAAGAAAAAGTATTATATTCCATCCCCATCCTCCAGAAGTAAAACCACTAACCAAATAAATAATCCAGTTATACAGAAAACCAAGTAAAATAAAAAAGAGCCCTCTTTTAATTACTTGATTTCGATGTATTCTCTCCGGGGGGCTTCCCATCATTTTTTGAAGAATAAAGATAGTCTCAAACGAGTAAGAGAAGACGAATAGCATTGACCCAAAAATTTCACTAAAAATTGCAAT
>SDNW01000049.1 GCA_004524725.1 Promethearchaeota archaeon | reverse complement strand
TTTAAATGATATTTGAGGATAAATAAATATTGATTAAAATTGTCTGAAAATATTGAAGAAAATGAAAATTTTGAAGAAGAGCTCAAGAAAATACAATTCAGATTAAGAAAAATCCATGAGAATCAACAAATTAGTATGTGTTGTGTCTTCGTTTCATTATTTACAATTATACTTTTGTTGTGGTTCAGTCCAACATTTTAATTTGATTCTAATCTATGCTCTTCATTAATATTTATTAAAGGTTATTAAATGTCTAGTTAAACAAGAGATGTTTTTAGTATACAGAATTTAGAATCATAAAGAATATTTTTTTATCTTAACACCAATTTATAACACTTAGAATCGTTATTAAAATACAATTTTTTATTAAGATATTATTGTGAATATTGCAGACTTATTTCAGGATAATGAAGGAAAAAAAGTTTTAATCTCGGGTAATGAGGCTTTTGCTCGTGGAATTTTCGAAGCAGGCGTGAGATTTGCCGCAAATTATCCCGGAACACCTGTAAGTGAAGTTGGTGATTATCTGCATCTTCTTTCAAAAAATAAGGAAAACTTTACTTTTGATTATGCAGTAAATGAGAAGGTTGCTTTAGAATCATGTGTTGGCGTAAGTTGGGCAGGATTGCGCTCTGTGGTTATGTTTAAGCATTTAGGTCTTAATGTTGCTGCCGACCCTCTACACACATTTCCTTATTCTGGAGTTAATGGCGGAATGTTAATCTTATGCGGAGGGGATCCAGGTATTTTATCTTCCACCAATGCTCAAGACAATCGGCTTTATGCCTTACATACCAAAATTCCTATAATTGAGCCTTCAACCGTTCAAGAATGCAAGGATTTTATTCAAGAGGGGTTACGTCTCTCAGAATTATATAAAATCCCTGTTTACGTTCATGTTACTAGTAGATTATGCCATAGCCATGGAATAGTTACTTTAGGAAAAATTAGTAAGATCGAAAAGACCGGAAGGTTTCAAAAAAATCCCGATCGCTATGTTAATACATTAAATAGAGCATTATCGAACCAGTCCAAATATTTCCAAATTGTAGGAGATCTTGCGAAGAATAAAAAAATGTTTTATCTATTTAATACAGTCAAAGAATGGGCTAAGAAAGAAGAGGGAGTTAAAGATTCTGAAGTGGGCATTATTACAAGTGGTATATCTTATAGCTATGTCATCCAGGCATGTCGTCGTCTTACTATTAGTCCTCCAATCCTCAAACTGGGTCTTATATTTCCGATTAATAGAAATGAGATTTGTACTTTTGCAAATACGTATAATCTCAAAAAACTATTGGTGGTAGAAGAACTTGAGCCTTTTATTGAAACGGTATCAAAACGAACCTTTTGTAATTATTGTGATTCTAAAAGAGATTTAGAAATCCATGGAAAAGATTTTATTCCTAAAATTGGGGAACTCACTACAGATATCGTCATCCGCTTTTTAATCAACCATTTTGATGTTAAAAGAGAAGACTTAATCGAAGATATTGAACGCAAGGAGGAGATTCTAAGAGAAGTATTACCTAATCTTCCAATCAGGGAACCTACGTTCTGTCCGGGCTGTCAATATCGTCCTGTATTTTATAGCTTAAAAAAAGCGGTGAATAGATTAAGTGCGGAAATGGGTTATGAATTCATTTATGCAGGGGATATAGGATGTTATACGCTCAGTGAGTCATATCCGTATCAAATGCTTGACTGGGTTGTGTGTATGGGCGCAGGAATTGGAATTGCAAATGGAATGGCTCAAGTAGTAGAGGATAATCAAAAACTAATAGCATTCATCGGAGATAGTACTTTGTTTCACACTGGTCTTCAGCCATTAATCAATGCGATTAAAAATAACACAGAGATGACTATTATTATCTTTAATAATTATTGGACTTCTATGACAGGACAACAAGAACATGCGGGAACTCCCCTTTCTCTCACTCAAGTTCAAGTTGATAAAGTAGAACCAAAAAAAACCGAAATCAATATAATTAAGCTGATACAGAATATCGGATTAGAAGAACAAAATCTTATCGTTTCAGGAGCATATAATATCGAACATTTAGAGAAGATCTTCCTTAATACGCTTCCAAGAGAAGGAACTAAAGTCATTGTTATCAATGAAGAATGTGCTCTCGAGAAGAGCCGCAGATTAAAAATATCAGACAAACTGGGTATAGAATCGGGTCAGGATCAAATATATTACAATATATTGGATTCATGCGTAAAATGTAATGAATGTATCGAATATTTGGGTTGTCCTGCTATTAATATTAAGATTATAAAAAAAGAAGCTGAGCAGTCGGATGATATCTTGAAACCAGACTCTTATAAATACTTCATTAATCAAAGTGCATGTATGCCTAGTGTTTGTCCCGGTCTCTGCAAAGACGTGTGTAAGGACAATATGATAAAAAAGACGATAATTAAAACAAATAATCAAAAATCATCCTCTAAATAGGCGAAGAATAATGGGAGATATCTATAATATCCTTTTAACGGGCGTTGGAGGCCAAGGAATTGTACTTTTAGGAAATATTTTAAGAGAATATGGAATGCGCTTTCCGTTAATACAAAACGTGGTAGGCACCGAAACTAGAGGAGTCTCGCAGAGAGAAGGGTCCGTATTAGCTACAGCACGATTTCTAATTGATAGCAAGATTTATTCCCTTGATCAGAACTTTGAAGTAGAAGAACTTATATCCCCCTTGATTCCTATTAACGATGCTCATCTGGTTATGGGTCTTGAACCCTTAGAGACTATTCGAAATTTACGATATATCTCAGAGAGAACGGTTGTAATTATGAATACGCATCAGAATTATCCTCGAAATGTTATTTTAAAAGCTGAAAAAACAATGAAATATCCAAGTTTGGGATATATTATTGATATTCTCGATCAACTTGCAAGGCGAACGATTTCCTTAGATTTTAATGCGTTAGCAAAAAGTAAATTGGATGATACCATCTACTCAAACGTAATTTTATTAGGAGTAGGCGCTAAAGAATTTCAGGAAGTATTTAATAAAAAACTCATGCTATCGGTTTTAAAGGATTTCTTTGGAGAAGATTCTCTCAATTTGGAGGCGTTTAATTTGGGATATGATTTAATAAATTCTGAGTGATTGTCCCAGATTAAATCATCTGTTAATAAATTTCACTTTAAATGAGTCTAATTTTCTATTTTTTATATGAATTTCCCGAAAACCTCCAACCAACTTAGGATTATGATATCCCCCTAAACCCAATGCTGGAGTTTGCACGATGAATGGTCCATGGTTTTCGATATCCTTGGCATTAGTATAGATTTCCGAATAAAGATCATAATATATTGGAATAGCTTGATACTGCTCTATTTCAGACTCGGAGGTTTCTTTTCCATTTGCTTTAGAAGTTCCCAAACGGAACTCTTTTAACTCATGGGTGTGACCCGATAAGGTTAGAATAACATTATTTTTGCAAAAATCGATTAAATCCTCCCAGTGTGAAGAAATGGTCCCAAATTGTATATTAAATTCCTCATCAATCCTTGCTTTTGCTTTGGTTAAACCCAATTTTTGGAAAACTGACTCTTTAAACTGAGATATTTCGGTGAGAACCTGATCTTTGCTAATCATTTTTCCTACGCGCTTTAATAGACTAATACTATTTTTAGGATTAATCGGCGGGCCGTGTAAAAACAAAAATGTTGTCTCTCCAGGATTTAATTGAGTATTTTTTAATCTCAGTAAAAAGCTAATTTGTTTTGTAGATAATCCAGTCACAGAAGGTTTTCCCGAAATTAAATCTCGAAGATTTTTGAAGGAATCTGAACCAGAATTTAAAAAGATAAAATTATTTTGCCCTAGTTTAAGAAAATAATCTAAGGAACAATTTATCTCATAAATGTATCCTTTTAGCGCTCGAAAGCTTTTAGTGATTGCTGTAATAGGATTCGCCAAATACTTATCATTTAATGCTAAAGCTTCGTTCGCATTCAGCCCAATTTTTTTATAAAGCCCTCCCCATCTAAGATCGTAATGATATGGACGATAATCGTGATTTCCGGGGATTGTAAAAATCGGGCAAAGTAATTCCTCTCCTTTTATAACTCCTCGTTTGTCGGGAGTATCTTGGTTTAAAACTATATTTTTGAAAATTTTCCAATTGGTTACATTATAGCTAAATTCCGATGATTTTCTAGAATCTTTGGAAATGGTCGAGAGAATGGCAAAATCAATTAAATCTCCGGTCAACACAACGAATTCAACATTATTTTTTAAAACTTCTTTGTTTATAAGCTTAATAAATGCCCGAAAATTATTATTAGGATTTACAAACCTCTTCTTTAAGGGTTTTAAATCTATCTGTGTTTCTTGTAATTTTTCAGGAATCCTTTGAAAAAATTTACTTAGTTTGGAAAAAAAGCCCTCCTTTTTCTGTTCCTCAAGCGATTCTTTTTTGACAACTTTTAGCCAGTTTTTAACTATTTCATATATACTATCATTACGCTCCGCAATGTGCAGATCTGTAGCATGAACAAAATTAAATGTATTCCACTCGGACTTTGAAATAACAACTGAATGATAATTTATCCTATCTCTCTCCAAGTCCATATTATGATGGATATCAAACATGATAAAGTTATAGACCTTTAAATAATCTCCAATAGAATCAGTAACATCAAATTGGAGGTGCACAGTGAAAAAATAATTTAACTTATCCAAAATTTCTTGTTTTTTATAGTATTCAGCTGGGGTTTGATAACTGTTAAAATCCAGTTTGTCAATTCCGGTGATTGAAGCGGGTTCAATATTAATTAAGGTGATTTTAATCGGATCACCCCGTATCGCGTTCTCCCTACCCTCTTTTAGTTCTTTTTCATATCTTTCAATTATTCTTTGGTGTTCAGCACCAATATCTTCTTCAAATGATGCTCTCCGTTTCTTCGAGATTTTAAATAAGAGTCTACGCCAAAAAGCCTCTTCTTTTTTTGAATCTTTAATTTTTTGCAATCGCGTTTCTTTTTCTTCTTCAATTAATTGCCTTAATTTCCACTTAGATTCAAAAAGAGGTACCAATTCAAGAGTGCCATTAAATTTGTTTTGAACTTCGTTGGCATCGTTTACATTACTCGCACATAAGAATACTGTTTCAAAATGATTTAGCTTCAGTTTCTTATCGATACTTAAAAAGAGGGGGTGCCCTATATTTGGATTCAAAATGATTGCTTTGGGAAGAATTGGTCGAGAAAGATCATTCATAAGAATTTGATTATTTCATTAGTATTTGTTATTTACTAATTATTTTGATTAGCCGTTAATTAGATAATAAGTAAATCTTTAAAAGGTTATAGATGATCAGTAGAGAGAAACTAGCTATTAATAAGGATTATATCTTTCTAAGGAGGTCTAAAATGTTACCTTTTACCCTATTCATTGTCTTGATTCGCTAGATTCACGAAAATGACATTGTCACCACGTACAACGATATTTCCTAAGTCTTCATGTTCTTCCCTAATGTTACCTTCCTCATCTTGATATTCAAAAATTTGACTGGTTCCCTCAAGATAAAGATTCAAGTGGTCATCAAAACCGCCTAAATTTCCCCTGAAAAGTCGGTTTCGCTTCACTTTAATTAATATAACCTTATTCATCGAATTTTTTAAGTAATCGATAGGTCGATTTGGTCTACTTTGTTGCATAATTCTTTCCTTCTCTTAATAAAAAAGTATTCAAAAAATATTAAATATTAATATTAAAAATTAAATGTGAGAATTAAAACCTTTTGATTCTATATATTTTAAACTTTATAAAGAGCACAACTTTCAATTTAATGTATGGCTAATCCACAACCGAAATCAGTTGTAAAGTGTTGCATTAAAAATTGTCAGAAAGAAATTCCCCAAGAGGAGGCTATAGAAATTGACGGTAAATATTTTTGTAAGAGTTGTGGCGTTCATTTTTACCGTAACTTGTTAAAATTATAATGTGATTTGTGTTGCACGAGGAATTTATCGCAAATTATATCTAAATTTTTATGGTATGGAAAGTTATAAATAATTGTATTTGATACTTAAAAAAGGCCCGTGGCCCAGTCTGGATAAGGCAGCGGCCTCCTAAGCCGAAGATCAGGGGTTCAAATCTTAATAAATAATTATTGAGAGAACATTTCCCCTCGGGCCTGCTTCTTTATTCAAAATAGAAAAGCTATCCCAACGAACATCTTTTATTTTCGTTCTTTCTATTTGTACATAACGAGGACTTAAATTTTCCTAAATCCTAATCTTAATCGTTATAACAGAAAAAATAAGGTGTATAAAAATTCCAAGAAAAATATTACGAGTGAATATGAATACACTCGAAACAAAATTTGAAGATATACCCGAAGATTGGAAAATCTTAGGTGGTCGAGCGATGACTTCAAACGTAGTTGCGAAGGAGGTTCCCCCTGATTGCCACCCTTTAGGACCGAATAATAAGCTAGTATTAAGTCCGGGGATGGTCACAGGATCCGCAGCTCCTACCTCGGGTAGAATTTCGGTTGGTACAAAATCACCGTTAACTGGAGGAATTAAAGAAGCAAATGCCGGAACGAATTTCGGGCAAAATCTTGGTCGATTAAGAATAGCGGCCATTATTATTGAAGGGCAGCACAAAGGAGATTATAAATTACTTAAGATCACTAATGACGAAGTAAAATTCATGGATGCGGGAAAATGGTCGAATAAGGGATTATATGATGCTTATAAAGAGCTATATAAAGAATTTGGAGATAAAGTCGCTATTGCAGGTGTTGGAATTGCTGCTGAAATGTTAGGAGCTGCTTCGGGAGTATGTTTCAATGACCCTGAAGGACTTCCTAGCCGCTATGCCGGTCGAGGTGGAGTTGGAGCAGTTATGGCCTCAAAGGGCTTGAAATACATAATAGTAGATGATAAAGGTGCTCCCGGAGTAGAAATTGCGAATGAAGACTTATTTAGACAAGGAATTAAGAAACTGCGCGATGCTTTGACCACTCATGATGTGACCAAACCTGGAGGTGCGTTGAATTCATATGGTACTGCCGTTTTAGTTAATATTATTAATGAAGCAGGAGGTTTACCCCAACGTAACTTTTCTGCGGGACAGGACGATCGTTCAGAGAAAGTATCAGGTGAGGCAAAAGCTGATGAAATTAAAAAGCGAGGCGGAGTACGCCCCCATTTTTGCAGTCCAGGATGTATCATCCAATGTTCTGAAGTATGGACAAAACCAGGTGGCAAAGATCCGGTTGGCGTATTAGAATATGAAAGTGTATGGTCCCTTGGACCGAATTGCGGTATATATGATTTAGATACGATTGGAGAATTGAATCGCGCGTGTAATGATCTAGGTCTAGACACAATTGAAGCGGGAAATATATTAGCGGTCGCAATGGAAGGAGGTTTATCCCATTTTGGAGATCGCAAAGGAGCATTAAAGATGATGGAGGAAATTAAGAAAAAAACTCCTACTGGGAGAATTCTTGCGAATGGTGCAGCATTTACAGGACAGGCGTTTGGGGTCACAAGAGTAGCTGTGGTAAAGGGACAAGCATTACCTGCATATGATCCACGAGCCATAAAGGGAATTGGCGTTACCTATGCCACCACTCCTATGGGTGCAGACCATACAGCAGGATATGCGATAGCAACCGAAATTATGGGAGTAGGAGGCACTGCAGATCCGAAAGATACTAAGAAAGCCGATTTATCGCGTAATCTCCAACTTGCAACAGCGGCACTAGATTCAACAGGATACTGTCTCTTTACGGCGTTTGCCATTTTAGATATTGCTGAAGGACTGGAAGGTATCGTAGAGTCTCTAAATGGAGTGTTTGGGATAGACTTAACTGTAGCCGATGTCCCTAAGTTTGGACAATCAATCATTGATGTAGAAAGAGATTTTAATAAAGCGGTTGGATTTACTCCTGAAGATGATAGACTTCCCGAATTCTTGCGCAAAGAACAATTACCACCCTATAATACCGTATTTGATGTACCAGAGGAAGAACTTGATAAGGTTTGGGGCGCTTAAGGTAACACCTTATGACCATACTAGTCAAAATTTTCGGTGAATTACGGGAGAAGATTAAAAATCAAACGATTAAGGATAATAGCCCATTAAATATGCAAATTAAGGCTGAAAAAGTTAATACTATTTCAGATATCCTCAATCTTTTTTCAATTGAAAAAGAAGAGACTAGCCATATTTTTGTAAACGGAGTGTACTCAGGATTCGACAAATCCGTAAAGGATGGTGACAGAGTTGGAATATTTCCCCGAAGGATGTGTCTATTATATAAATGGTATTTTACAAAGGCCAATGATTAATTAAATAACTTACTTTTTTTATTCTATTTGTATCTTAATTTTTTATAAATTGTAAAGACGTTTTTTTAAACTTGAACCACCGCAAGGTGGAATTTTGTAATTCTAATACCTTCTAATACTATGATTAAGAAATAAGATTTTATTAATTTATTTTTTAAAAAAATTTAGTGGTGATGACTATGTTCATCATCAGCTTCAGTATGAATTTTATCAACACCATAGCCCTTACCTCCACCTGGAGCGCAAAGACTTTCTCCTCCTTCTAAGGTACCATCGATTATTTTCTTAACGACATCATCAATACTGCCCTGAATTCCTACAATCACTTCAATCCCATACTGATTAAAAAAAGCCTCAGCTCTCCGCCCCATTCCTCCTGCAATCATATATTTGGCTCCATGTTGATTAACAAACTGGGGGATACTTCCCACTGTATGTCCCGGATTGGGAAGAACTTGTTTATCAACGACCTTACCATCTTCAATCGTGATGAAAGTAAACTCGTGAGCACGCCCAAAATGAGCGCAAACCATGCCTGAATCTGTGCTTATTGCTATCTTCACTTTTTGTTCCTCTTGTTTTAATATATAATTATTATAAGAATCTTAAAAATTTAAATTTTATGAATGATTATTCAATTCGAAGCTGTATTAGATGTTCTAATTTAAAAATTAATCAAACCTTTTTGTAAATTGAGGAGTAATGACTAAAGATAATTTTGATAAATTCGTCGAGGAACTACAAAAAGAAATAATGGAAAAGGAACTTTTGGACTATAATGAAACAATAGTGAAATTATTTCATAATCCTCAAAATTGGGGCAAGCTCCCTGAAAATGAAATAAGTGTTGTCCAATCATATAAAGGTCCATGTGGAGATACTATGCAATATTTCTTAAATATAGAGGATGGAGTAATTAAAAAGGCATCTTTCATTACAGATGGCTGTGGAGCCTCAGTTGCAACAGCGAGTCAGACTACTATGATGATAACGGGTAAAACCCTAGAATATGCTGAAAAATTAACGGCAAAAGATATTGATGAAAAATTAAATGGGTTACCAGAAGATCATAAACATTGCGCTGAATTATCTGTTAGAACATTAAAGAAGGCTTTAAATAAATATAAGAAAAAAGTAGCAAAAAGAAAATAACCAATTTTATCCCATGACATATGTATATGGCCCTGTACCTAGCCGAAGATTAGGACAATCCATCGGTGTTGATCCTCTTCCTCCGAAAACATGTAATTATCAATGTATTTATTGTCAATTAGGAAAAACCACTCATTTTACAAATACGCGAGCTAATTTTTATCCTATAGAAGACATCATTACTGATATGCAAACCTCAATTAGTAATAATCGAAATAAGTTTGATTATGTGACCTTTGTGGGAAGTGGAGAACCTACGTTATATAAGGATATCGGTATCCTTATTCAAAAGGCAAAAGAGTTGACAGTTCAACCCGTGTGTGTTATAACTAATGGTAGTCTTTTAAATAATATCGAAGTAAGTAATGCCTTAATGAATACTGACGTCGTTATGCCGAGTTTAGACGCGGGAAACGAGAAAGATTTCATAAAAATTAATCGCCCTCATCCCCAAATTAAATACCAGTCCATGCTGCAAGGATTAATTGATTTTAATAATAGTTATAGTGGATATTTCTGGCTAGAAGTAATGCTTATGAAGGAAATAAATGATAGCCGAGAGAAGTTGCTTGAGATTAAACAAAAGATAGATCTTATTCAACCCGATAGGGTCGATATTAATGTACCCATAAGACCTCCCACCGAAGATTGGGTAGAAATTCCAAACGATATTGTCTATGAGAGAATAAAAGAAATTTTTGAAGATTACTCAAATATCAATTTTCCCGAAAAGGGAACATTTGAACATTCACATGGTGATTTTGAACACGAATTGCTCAGAATTATTACACGACATCCTATGAGAGAGAAACAAATAATAAAAACGTTTGGTAATTTAGAACTGGATGAAAAGACGATATTAGAAAAATTAGCATTCCTAGAATCGAAAGACATTATCGTAAAAAAGATATACAATAAGAAAGTTTTTTGGAGAAAAAAATAAATCCATTTTACGAAAAAAGGCTATTTACAAATTCGTCTAAATTTTTAAGTGCTTCTTTCGCTTCTGGGAACCTTCTTAATCCAAATCCTTGAAATACATGCAACATATCATCCCAAGCTTGAAATTTGATGATAACTCCAGCTGATTTTGCTGCGACAACAAATCGCTCTGCATCTCCATATAGCATTTCACATTTACTCGTCTGAATAAGCAATGGAGGTAATCCTTTTAGATCTCCAAAAAGTGGAGATAACAATGGACTACGTGGATTATTATCGCCTATATAAGCGTCCGTCCACCAAAAAATACCCTTATCAGCTAACACAGGATCTGTCTTTGCGTTCATATAAAATGTTTCATCGGTAAATGAGAGATCCGTCACTGGAGATAAACATATTGCCCCCCGTGGTAAAGGTATATGATCTTCTTTTAACTTTAAAAGTGTAGTGAGTGTTAAATTTCCACCCGCTGAATCTCCCGCAATTAGAATGTTTTGAGGGTTTATTCCTTCTGAAAGAAGCCATTTATAGGCATATACACAGTCGTTTAAATGAGTAGGAAACTTATTTTCTGGTGCTAAACGATAATCTATACTCAATAATTTTAGTTGTAATTCTTCCGCAAGAGCAACCGTTAGAATACGATGATCATTAACTGAGCCTAAAATAAAGCCCCCTCCATGAATATAAAGCATGACATGTTCATTGACATAAGAAGAAGGTATTTGCCATTCAGCATTAAATTTACCTAAACTTATAGGTCTTAAAGTAACATCCTCCGGAATAGGAACTCGTTCTTGATACATATCGGCTAAGGCATCTTCAATGTAGCGGAAAAACTTAGCGATATATAACATTTCCTCATAACTCAGAATTTCATGGAAATAGTCAACTGCAAGTTCTCTTTTCAAGTACTTATCGTTTAGATCTAAAATTTTTTTCCATAATTTTTCATAGAAGGGTCTCTCTTGCGGATTATTTTTTAGATATTCATAAATTATTCTATTTTGCTCATGTTGCCTTTTATCCATGAGCTCAAGGACATCTTTCCGGAGTAAGTTCCTATCTATTATTGGCATTTTTATTCTTTTTTATATTGCTTCATCCAATCTTCTTTTAAAAAGTAATACCTTTTAGTATCGAGATACTGGCCATCCACATAAAATTCATCTTTAAGAATTGCCTCAAAAGTAAAGCCTACTTTTTCTGCGACAGTCCAAGATCCTATATTATTAACTGCAGCACCCCCACTAATTTTATGCAAATTTAGTTCTTCAAATGCATACTTAAGTAATAGTTTTATTGCTTCAGTGGCGATATCCTTTCCCCAATATTCTTTTTCCCCAATGAGTGCAAAAGCATTAGCCCAGCGATTGAACCAATTTATTCGACTGAGACCAACACTCCCGATTGGTTTCTTATCTTTTTTATGATAAATTGTAAACCCTATATGTTCGGGAGTGCCTTCCTCTTGAGGTTCATAGCGTTTCTTAATACTTTCAAGAGTCCTAGGCATTACATTTCGCATATACAATCGAACTTCAGGATCATTTCTCCACTTCGCGTAAACATTAGCCCAATTTGAATTTGGGGCAACTAAGTCTACATTTTCTCCAGAAATAAACGGAAATACATCTTCTTCTTTTATATCCATTATCAAACCTCTAATTGAGATATTTTAATTTTAAATTAGCACAATTGGAAATTTTCCATTACTATAAATGATTTTGGTCTAACTAGCTTCCTAAAGGATCAGAGATATACTCTTACTTCAATAAAACTTCATAAAGTCAATCTATAAAAGGATACTTATCCTAACGATAGTAAATTCTAATAGATGTGTAAAAAAGAGAGCAAATCATGCATTTTCAAAAAATTGAGTTTGATTCCATTTATTTTAATATCCACCTCTTATCAGAAGGAATTTATGCTGCAATATTTAAGCAAGAATTGGGCGCTAGTTCGAATGCTGGTATCTTTGATTTGGGAAACATCTCAGTTATTTTTGATACGTTAATGGACCCTTGGGCAACAAAAGATTTAATTCGAGCAGTAAACACCATCACAAATCGAGAACCATTCTTATTAATTAATAGTCATTATCATTTAGATCATGTGTTTGGTAATCATTTGTTTCCAAAATCGATGCCAATTATGAGCAGTCCAGCAACTTTGGAGCAATTTGGTAAAGCGGTTTTAGAAGCGTTTAACCGATTAAAAACTCAAGCTCCTAATCAAATACAAACTACAAAAGAGCTACTGCAAAAAACCACTGATCCTAAGAAGATTAAGGAATATGAAAACGATTTATTGACCTATAAAGAAGTTCAAAATTCAGAATTCAGACTCAGGCCGCCAGACTTATTGCTTCATGATAAAATTGTTATCCATGGTTCAGAAAGAAGCGTTGAAGTAATGAATGTCGGAAATGCTCATTCCTATGATGATATTATTGCTTATTTTCCTGGAAAAAAAATCTGTTTTATGGGAGATTTATTATTTGCTACCTTGGATCCAGAATGGGCAAAGGGTATCAATGGGACACCATGGGCACGAGACCCAACCAACTTTAAGAGCATCATGGAAATGTATTTGAAAAAAGATCTTAAAGTCTATGTCCCAGGGCACGGACCATTATGTTCAACAATTGAAGTTAAAAATACTATCGATTTTCTTAAAAAATATTTCTTAAGTAATTAAAATAAATCACATAAACTAATTGAAAATCTAATCTGAAATCAAAAAAAGGAAAAAAAAATTATAATAAATTCTTGGATTTACTTACATTAATTTCATTGCCAGGTCCATATCCTCTAATGTAAGCTTCTTTCTTCCAGCATGGCGAGTCATTTCTAATGCTTTATTCGTAACTCCTTTAGCAGTTTTTTCTAGATAGTCGATTAAAGCATCAACAGCATCTCGAGCGACCATTTCAGCGCCATTATCTTTCATTAATTTTCTTACAGGAGACCAGGCAAATACTTTTTTGGCCATTTTTATTCCTCCACTCTTTAATTGTTAATATTTTCTAAAGTTCACATTTTTTAATTTGAACTTTATTATAGTATAATACTTCATTCAAATATTTAAAAGTTGCGTTAAATGTTCGCTAGATTATGTTTTGGTTAATAATCTCATCCGATCGACAAAAGTACGATGTCAGAGAAGAGAAGTCGAAGAAATAGTTCTGAGCTATTAGATCCGAGATTTTTTCCAAACTTGAATCTCATAAGAGATTTAGGTTATTTGATGAAATCTATTATCAATTTAAGCTAAATTAGCTACATTTTAATCGGAACTTATAATTTCTAACTATTCTTGCAATATATTTCCGTTCTTTCTTTAAAAAGAAACCTATAAGGCTAATGAAATAGGAAACAAGAGCTAATTATGGTGTTAATTAGCTAATTTTTTCAATTAGGAAGGCGTATCTATAAAAAAAAGAAAAAGTTCATTTCTTAATTAAGAAAATCTGGATATTATCTTAATAACAAAATTAATATTCATGGCTTCGATTTTCACATTTTCTCACCGTGTTATTTTCCCCTGATTTGTGTTAAATTCTTAAATAAAGTGTAGTATATATTCAACAGTTAGAAATTTAAATCTTAAGTTTCTTTCAATACTATGTAGCGATTATTTATTACAAGATATAAGCTTAATATCGAGTGCAATATTAATGAAAAAAACTATAGCTATTACGAGAGGAGACGGAGTAGGTCCTGAGGTGGTTGAAGAAGGGGTTAAAATCCTTAAAATAATAGCGCAGTATACAGATTTTGAATTCATTTTCGCAGATGCTCCTGCGGGAGGAAGGATATATAAAGAGTATGGAGATAACTTACCTCAAAAATCTTTTGATATCATAAAAACTGCTGACGCTTTACTATTTGGGGCTGTTGGGCTCCCAGATTTGCCTCCAGGGACAGCAGAGTCTGCAGTTCTCAAAATTAGGCAAGCTTTAGATTTGTATGTAAATTTACGACCAATTAAATTATATTCATCATTAAAAAATCGATGCCCACTGAAGGATGAGTTCATAGGTAAGGGCATAGATATAACATTTGTAAGAGAGAACACCGAGGGGCTCTATGCTAACAAAGGTGCTATTTTAAACGATAATATTGCGGAAAATATTATGGTTTACACCCGTAAAGGATGTGAACGAGTAATTAAGTACGCTTTCGAACATGCTAAAAAAAGAAATCATATTAAAGTGACTTCAGTAGATAAAGCAAATTTACTTAAACCGAGTCAGTTATGGAGGAAAATCTTTCATGAAATCGGTGAACAGTATCCTTCTTTGGAAAAAGAAGATATCTACATTGATGCGTTTTGCCAATGGTTAATTCGAGCTCCTTATAAGTTTCAAACAGTGGTGACGGGCAATATGTTTGGCGACATCATTAGTGATGAGGGTGCGTTTTTAATCGGCAGTTTAGGAATGGCATCCAGTGGTAATATCCATCCTGGAAAAGTCTCAATGTATGAACCAATACACGGCTCTGCGCCAGACATTGCTGGTAAGAATATTGCTAACCCTATAGGAACAATCTTAAGTGTGAAACTTATGATGCAGGAATCATTTAATTCGGAGAAAATTGCTTTAGAAATAGAAGATGCGATTGAAAAAGCTCTGTACGAGGGAAGAACCGTAGATCTAAAAGAAAAGGGCGTTAAAGTCTTAAATACCCAAGAAATGGGTGATTTAATCGCGAATAAACTCAAAGCGAATTTAAAGAAATAAACCTTACTTTAAATTTCTTGTATTAATGATTGCGTTTAGCATGAGTTTTAAGTGCTCATAGATCTTTTCTCGGAAATCAGACCCAATTTTTAAAAAGAGGATGGTCACCAATTTTTCTTCCAGATCCTCCTCAATCTTAAATTCTTCCATAAGCTGGGAC
>SDNW01000048.1 GCA_004524725.1 Promethearchaeota archaeon | reverse complement strand
GTGCTGGTTGATAAAAAAGATGAGATTTTAACCGAAAAAGAAAAAACTATTTTTGAACTCCAAAATATAATTGAAAAATCTAATCAAAAAACAAAAGAATTACAATCCCAAATAGAAACTTTCAGCTTGTTGAAAAAAGATCTCAGCAAAAAAGAAGATCGCATAAAAGAATTGGTCCTAGAAGTTGAAAAACTCACGCAAAAAATTCAAACTAATGAAGAATTTTTAAAACGAATGGAGGAAAAACTTGAGGAATCGCAACAAAAATCAGGTAATATCACCGGCAAATTTGAATTAGAGTTGGCAAATTTACGGACTATCAATGATGATCAAAGAAAGGAAATTAAGGAATTATCCAATTCACAAAAGCAACTTAAAGATAAGTTATATGAGGCTGAGCAAATTGAGGACAGAATTTTAACTGAAATGCAAAAAATTAAAGATGAGAAACTTAAATTAACCTCCGACATTGAAAAGAAAGATGCGGAAATAGTAGATTTAAAAAAAAAAATAAAACTCTTAAGACGTGACTTAAAAAAAACTTGATCTTAACCATTATTATCTAATTCTTATAAATGATTTCAAAAAATAGAGAAAAAAGTTGGGTTATGCCCGTTTTTTAAATTTCCCTCTCAAGATCTTATTCTCCACAACGATAGTTTTTAGCATTCTTTATGATTAGAAACTTAGAGCTTTTAGTTTATGACTAAATTTAGAATATTGATGATACCACTAAAAAAAGAGAAAAATAAATAAATAATTTTCGTGTTCGTTTACTTCTCGCGCCACTCCAAACCGCATTCTCCGCAACGGTACTTTTTACCATACATGCGGGGGTAATCAAGTATTATATTTCCTTTATCAATACTTTCATGTATGAGAAGTTTATTTTCATTTCCACAATTAGGACATTTACGTCGGCCCTCAACCTTTTCGATGGTTAATAAGTCATCCGTAGATCCAGGGATGCCAGGTGCTGCCCCGGAGGCACTAGTAACTTTGAGTTCTTCTAAATCCGCACTAATCTCTGCGGGAGTCACTTCTTTGACCTCACTTTTTAGTTCGGGTTTAATAGCTGCTGCAGTTTTGTCTGCTTCAGTTTCGGGTTCCAAGCTTGATTCTGCTCGCAACTGTACCGCATCAGATTCTTTATAATGCTCCCCTTTTTCTAATGCACTCAAGAATTCAGCATCATCCCCTTCCTCAAAAATAACTTCATTCTGTAATCCTGCTCGTTCTGCATCTATTTGACGTGCCCACTGGCCCGACTTTACTTTTTCCTTTACATTACATGCATTTCCTTGCCACACATAGACCTTGTTTCCTAAATCCAATACATAACAATCTTCGGTATCTAAAGCTTCTTTATTGTAGGGTACTTGTATCATTTTCATCGCATTTATTCCCTCAAATTCCTCTGAAGAGACACGGTACATCACATTAACATGCTCAGCAAATTGAGCATAATCTCCGGTAACTACATCTTTTAACATAGTTCGCGCAACATTCTTTTCTACTACTTTCATTGCTCCCATTTTATTTACTAATTTCAAAAATTCTGGAGTCTCTTGGTTTTGATCAACAGTAATTATTTTTGCAGCTCCGCCTCTTTGCTGATCGAGAGTACGAGCTTGAGCCGCACCAGCAGTTTTTTCATCTACGCTACATTTATTTCCGATCCATACATATATTGTTTTCTCATCATCGACGATATATACGTCCCCGGTAGAAAAAATAGGTTTATTAATCTCTTGAAGTTGACCTTGATTGACCATAAAAATTTTCATAATACTTCCTCACTTTTTTTAAAAAGTTATTAAGAATATAGGGTCAATATTTTTAAGTATTTATAAATCGTCTATAAGAAGATAAATAATTTACTTAAAATCCTTTAGCGCAAGAGTAATTCTCTTAATAAATTCTGGAATCGCATCTAGATTTATAGAAGAATAGGCAATCCGAATACCATTTATCTTTTCTTTTAAATTTTGTATTGGGATTACTCCCACTTTATACTGCCTTAAAAGATGATCTGCAAAATCATTAGCTAGAATGAGATTTGGATCAAGATTCAAAAATATAAAAAATCCTCCAGCGTTTGGATCTACTGTAACATTCGGATCATTCATATCTTTTAAAAGAGCATTAATTACTTCATATCTTTTTTGCAAAACTTGAATTATTTTATCACGCTTCTTCATTATCTCAGAAATATTATGATCTTCAAGCAATTTCATCGCAACAGTTTGATAATAATGATTGCAATTAGATATCGTGCTTCTATTAATAGCAGATAGTTTGTTATCAATTTCATTTTTTAGTATTTCCAATTCTTGATCATTTTGAACCCATTCTTTCTTTAATCCGATTGTTGCAAACCCTACTCTTCCACCATACATTAATAATTCTTTAGTAATGCCATCCAATTTGATAGGAATTATATTTTCTTCTAATTGTTGGATATCATAGAAGATGGACCGCTGTGAAACATGCCTCGAGAAAATGTAAGGTTCATATGCATCATCAATGAGAATAATAATCGGGTAATTATTTTTTGAATAGAAATCTTTCAACTTTTCAATTAATTCAGCAATTTCCTCTTTTTTAGGAACAAATCCTGTTGGATTATTTGGGAAACATAGCATTAATATAATTTTATTCTGATTTTGAATAACTATATTCATTGCATCAATCAGTCCTTTTATGTTGAATTTACCGTCATGGAAAAATTCAAACGATTGAATATTTGCGCCTAAAAATCTAGAAATAATATTGTCATAATTTCCCCATCGCTTATTGGGTAAAATAATAGAATCTGTAGTATTGAGGAATAAAGCACAGTTCATAAATATTGCATTAGTTACCCCTGCAGTTACTATAGGATTTGTGGTATATCTCTTTAAATTGCTAATTTTCTCGTGTTCAGTGGCTTCGTTATAAAGAGATTTTTTAATTATCCACTTTTTCCACCTTTCTCGCAATTCAGATAGACCTGAAATTGATGCATAGGTCACAATATCATTCACATCAATTTTTTGGAAGAAATTCTTCACATCTTCCACATAACAAGGTCCCCAATCAGTACTTCCGCCATTTATATAATCTTTTTCATAAGAATATGCCACCCCAATCGTACCATTTAACTCCGCTTCCTTTTTTGCTCTTCCTGACCAAAAAAATATTCCTTCAGGTAGATATATCTTTTTTCCTAACTCTGAAAAGCAACTATAGAGAGGAGTGTTCTTTAATATATTAAATTCCATGATAGAAAGGCCTTTAGTATCTTCTTTACTAAAGGGTTCCATGAAATAAATATTTAAGCATCAAAACCTTTATAACAAATTATGAGCCAAGAAAATAATCCTAATAATGAGATTAAAGAGAAGAAACCAGAAGGCTTTTTAATAAAAGGCTGGAGGGATTTTATGGCAGAGATTGATAGAGGCTATAAAAAGTTTCAAAATTATTATGAAGAACAAGCAAAAAAAAATCAAGAAGCGTGGAATGCGAATAAGGATCGAATTATAAAGTTTTTCGATGAATCAAAAAGAAACTGGGATAACACATTAATGGAATGGGGTATCGAGTTGGAAAAACTGCAAAACGAAAATAAAGAACAGTGGAACAAAAATAAAGAGAATATTGAGAATTTTTTTCGAGAATCTAATGCTTTATGGGATTCAAAATTACAGGAATGGAAATCTGAAATTAACAGACGACAATCGGAAAGTCTTGCCGAATGGGACGCCCGAAAACAAAAAATTAGCGAGGATATAAAAGCGTGGCAAGAAGATACTAAAAAAAAATGGGAAAAAGGATTAAAAGCTTGGCGTAAAGAGATGATTAAAGGGTCATATCTATTTTTGGTGTTTATGATTCCTATCTTGTTAGTATTTTTTGTGATCGTGGCTTTGATCAATTGGCTCCTCCCTAATTAGAATTATATTCATGTAATATTTGGATGAGTATTGATGTTAGAAATTCTTTTATTTTCTTTTTTGGTAGCGCTTACTGGAGCTTTATCCCCAGGACCACTTCTCACATATACGATATATAAATCATTTAAGGAAAAAAGAGGTTATTTAGCAGGTATTTACATCCTATTAGGCCATGCTACTATTGAATTAATGCTTATATTAGTTTTACTCTCGGGAGCGTCTTTTTTGTTTCAAAATATCTACATTTTAACCATAATAGGGATCGTAGGCGGGTGCTTTCTCATAATTTTTGGAGTGATTTCGATTAAGGATGCTTTAAAGATCGACAAAAATTTAGATCTCTTTCACGCCCCGACAAATTATAATCGATTTAAAGGGAATAGTTTTGTAGGCGGTATTCTCGTCACCCTATCGAATCCATTCTGGGAATTTTGGTGGGCTGTGGTTGGATTAGGGTTTATGGTAAATTTTAATATCAATTTTTTTAATCCAATAGGATTAATACTCTTTTTTATTGGTCATGAGCTAGGAGATATTATATGGTATCTTCCAATATCAATTTCAGTATATCTTGGGGGCAGATCATTGAAATCAAACCTCTATAAATACGTTCTAATAGGCTGTGGATTATTTATGATTGTTTTTGGAATTTATTTAACATTGAATATTATATTTTTTCCGCCCATTAGTTAATCTGAGTATATAATATATGTATATTATTAACCAATATCAAGGATATGCTCGTTTTTATTTTGTGAAGCATTGTTAAGTATCTAGATATAAATAATATAAGAATATAACTCATTAAATTTGTGAACCATGAAGGAAATCGAAATGATTAATTGCCCAGTTTGTGGTACTAAATTTATCCCTAGAACTTTTTATCCAGAAGAAGCTATTTTCTCGACCTTAGATGGAAAAAAACTTTCGGGTTTCAATGGATATATTAGTAGTAGAGGTGTTAAACCCCAGGAAGTAATTTTAAGCACGTGGAAAACCTATTGCCCTAACTGTAATTACATCCTCAATTTTGTAAAAGAAATTGTACGTAAAGAGAAACTTCACGTCCAGAAAGGACCTTCTAATGATGTTTCCAGTAAATATAATAGTTATTATTTTGGCTTTCCATTCGGAGATTATACTCAGTATCTTAAAGAAGTGTCGAGAAAAATGGAAGAAGGTATTAAAACAATTTTGAATGAATTGGATATTGAAACTTGGGAAAATTTGTATATCATTGAAGATCACTTCAAATTTTTAGTAAAATTCTTTGCAAATTTTGAACATTATTGCGATACAAAACTTAACATGAAGGACGAAAAGGATCTCATTGCTAAAGTGAGAAAATTAAAACTTACTGAAGATCTTGAGAAAAATCTTTTAGATTTAAATGTAGTCAAGGATAAACTCATTAAAGGAGATTATGAGCTCTCCTCCAGTGAACAATCTACTATTCGCACAGTATTGGTTAAATTTGTACTTTTTCTGTTGAAGAAACAACTGGAGTCATTGATTAATAAAGAGGAATTACTTAAGGGATATGAATTTCTTAATCGCACTGATCTCGAATCCGAAATTAAAAGCTATATTAGTCAGTACCTCTATTCCACTTTTAATAGCGATCCAAAAAGTAAAAAACAGATTAACCTCTTCTTAGAAAGTATCTTTGAAGAGGCAAAAGTGTGAAATCTAAATGCCTGTGTAGTTCAGCTTTCAAAAAGTCCTAAATTCGGATCTAAAAATTGATTTTGACACATCGGGCATGAGTTATATTTGGAAAGCCAATCTGCCACACATAAATAATGATATGTACTCCCACAGAATGGACAAGTAATTACTTGATTTTTGCTAAAATCAATATTTTTATGACATACTGTACATTGAACGTTCGATGCTGAGACTCCTGCTCTAATTTTCACTTTATTTGATAACATTTCATCTAATTTAGCCTTTTCTACTTGATACAAACCTAAACTTGTAGTTAGTTGATTGATTTTTGCTTCGATCTCTCCGATTCGTTCCTTTATCTCTTCTTCTGTCAAACGCTCAGCAAGAAATGCCGATAATGCGAAATTAAATGGCAATCCCTCGAAATTTTCAGCTTGCTTAGTAATTTCAGTAATTTCAGCGAATAAAATAGATTCCTCATCAATTAAATCCTTGAAGCTTTTAAAAATTTTATTCACTAAGATAGATAATAGGAAAGTTACTTGTTGCTTTTTTCGATTAAAGTTTTTTTCCCAATATCGAATAATATTATACATGTCCACATTACCATCCTTATATTTTTCAAGTGTAGTGTAGACATCATCCTTAATCAATTCAATTTGCGCTTTATAATTTTTTATAATATCTCTTACGTTACGTAATTGCGGTAATTCCTCTTTGATAATTAACGAAGTCTCATCCTCATAGGAACTTATGATTTTGTTAACTTCAGAAATCTTTTTATCAACTATGTTCCTAATTTCTATTCTCTGACTTTCGTCTTTTATGCTCATTAAATAGTTCGCATACTCTTCCTTTCGACGAAAAATTTCAGAGCTAAGACTAGCTAAGGTTTTTTTTAATGAACTTGTGATAGTCTCATAGGGTGTTAAATACTTATCAAAACTCAGTAACCACGTATCAAATTCATCGATCAGAGCTGCTAATAAATCGATTTTACTATAAAATAAATCAATGATCTTTACAAACTTATTTGTCTCTTTGTCATCTATATCGCTGACCATATCTTGAAATTTCTTATCTAGCCCGTTAAAATACAAATTCACTATTTTAGAAAGTAAATCTGGAAAACTTTCTTTTAATAAAGCCTCCTTGTCGAATTTTCCTTTTTGTTGAGAGTCATCAATAGCGAATTCTTGATCTAATTTGCTTATTTCACCTAAAATAGGCTCAAATTTATCGGTAATAAATGATAATATAAAGGCTTTCATTTCTTTTTTTAGCGTTTTTTGAACCTCTTTTCGCTCTAAAACATTAACGAACTCCTCATCTTTCTCAAACTCTTCAATATATCCCTTTTTATACAAGAAATAGACCAAATCATAATACAATTCTAATTTGGGTTTTTCTTTACTAAGTATAAATTGATATAACTCGTCGAAATGGAAGGAATTAATTTTATCCTTTCTCAATTTCGCCTTTCTTATTCCCTCGGCTTCCACAAGGCTAATAATGAATACTTCTATAGCTTTAATTTCCTCCCATAGTAATAAATCCTTTGGGATGGGATTCAATTTAAACACTAAGTTCTTAACATTATTTGCTCTAATCCATATCTCTCTTTCATTCTGATATTCTTTCTCTACTGATACGACATTTTTTTTCAAATCAGGGAGTATGTCATTGATGTCATTTTTAACCTTCTTTGCCAATACAATAAAGTTATCCAGAGAGGAATTTTGCTTTAAATGGCGCTTAATACTTCCCGCGTTGGAAATGAGATTTCCTAGATTATGCGAAATAAGATTTAATTCTTCATTTATACTAGTTTTGAGAGTAAAGTACAAATCTTTAGAAACATCGACAAGATATTTCTGGATAAATGAAATAATTTCAAGTACGTAATTTGAATATTCATCAAGGAGATGAAAGCGGAACTGTTGCTCGAGATAACTATTTAGTTCGGTTGACGGTTCCTTTTGCGATTTAAGATCCAAGATTTCATTTTTAATCTTTAGAATATCTGATTTCGTATAGCCCTCTAATTTTCTAGTATTATCAAATTTATTGTTAAAAAAAAGCATTCAATAGCACCATTTTAACTAACATTAATTCACAACCAAAGGAAATATTAACTCATTAAAATTTTTTGCGATAATTCTAACAGAAATAGGAATATTCCCATAACCTTTGAGTTATGGTTTAAGAGAAAAATATGAGATTACTCTCCTAATTCATCAATTTCAATATATTTTTCTTCTGCTCCATCTTTGGTGATGATGAGAAGATCAATTCCGTTTCCGGTCATTGCATCACGTTTCATGGCATTTCTAATGGTTCTTTCGACTAATTTCGTTCCCTCTTCAATAGTCATATCTGTTTTATATTCGGCCTCCAATATTCCAACAGACATTAACATACCAGTCCCTGTAACTCCGTAATCATCAGGAATAAGAGAACCGATAGCATCCAAGGAATATAATTTTGGACCATCTTTATCTACACCCGCAACCACGATATTGGTATATAATGGGGCCATTTTACGAGAATATAGGAAATTGGAAATAAGTTTTGCTAAGCTTTTAGTTGTAATTCTCTGGTTTGCATCTAACTCGTAAAGATTAGCTTGCGCCCTCATAATGCGAACCAGTATCTGAAAATCCCCGATTAAACCATAGGCCGCCAGTCCAATATGATCGGTTATCTTAAACACTTTTTGCGTCGATTTATTCGTTACTGTATAACCCCAAGTCGCTCTACGATCATTTCCTAAAATAACTCCCTCTTTACATTTAATAGCGACGCCACAAGCTCCGGGAACCATAATTTCTTGAGACATTTTCTATACCTTCCAACAATTAAAAAATTGAATTATTTGAATATTTTAACTTAATAGTTATAAGAAAATGAGAATTAATTAAAATTTTTGTTTTAAATTATAAAACACGGTAAATTATGAAAGTTTGTAACAGCATCTAGCAGAAGTCGTAATAAAAACTTAAAACTACACTTTTAGTATAACTAAATAAAAATGTTTTACTATTATGCGCTAATTTAGATAAAAAGATTTTGACACCAATAAAAGACTAAGATTTCGAATAAATTACCCTTTAAGCAATAATTTTTTACTAAAATTAATTAACAACTAAAAACTAGTGTTGGTCCCACTTCCTCATTCATCTTGAGTGCATAATATGGACTATGATCCCTAAAATACTATTATTACATTCCAGTTAATTCGATCATAACTAATTATTTATGATCGAATAATTGATGGGATCATATACTTAGAGAATGATAAAATTTCATTCAATTTTTTTTCCTTCCCCTTAAAGTCATAAAAAAATAGATAACAAAGCCCATTTCCTCAACATTACTATTTCAACTATTGTGATGATACGAAAATTCATTCATTTTTTTTTCAATGATCACCCACCGATCAATCATTCCATAATATCCTTTAATCTGAATAATGATTTTTTGTCGTAATTTTTTATGCACTTAACTCTCTGACTTCTTCTCAATTGCCAAAACATTTAAATACAGCTTCGGATATATAATTATCTAAGAAACTTTAATAATAACTACAAAAAAAATTAAAAACAACAATTTTAAAAATTGCTATAAGTGGAGGAATAAAAAATGGCTAAAAAGAAACATAGTTTTGCATGGTCACCGATTCGCAGACTCATGAAACAACAAGGTGCAAGCATAGTAGCGCGAAATGCTGTAGATTTATTAATCGATCATCTTGAAAAGACTGCAGTCGGCCTTACCGAACAAGCACGAGCTTTCACCATGCATGCTAATAGAAAGAAAATTACCAAAAACGATTTAGTTCTCGCAATTAAATACAAATAGAGAGAACTTAATCAAACTACAAGTTAAAATTATTTTTTTCTTTTTTTTAATATATTTTATGATTATCTAAGCTAATAAAAGAAAATCAGATATTGAATTCATTAGATTATTCTTCAATTAATCTTTTTACCTCGTGGTATGAACATAGGAACTTTTTTTTTATACTCTCTATAATCATCTCCAAATTCTTTAATTAATTCCTTTTCTTCTTTCCAAGATATAAGCACATTTATAAATATTATTAAGGGTGTGATTAAGAGAGAGAGGTAAGAAGAGAGTAAAAAAGTAATTCCAATATGTGCTAAAATTCCACCAAAATATTGCGGATGTCGTATATATGAATAAACACCTGTTGTGACAATTTTTTCTACTTCATGTGTTTCCGCAACTTTTAGTGTGACTTCTCTAGCTCCCATAATTCCGAACCAAATTGCGGATGTTATAAAAGGAATAAATACAATAAAATGTAAGAGATAAATTGGGATATTCAAAATTGGGATTTCGAATAGTATAAGATTCGAAAAATCTATTTTAAATCGAGGTTGAGGAGAGACCCAAATACCGATCCAAAACACGAAATAAGCCCAACCTGATATCATACCTATTATTGAGCCGATTTTCTCTCCCTTTTTTGGACCAAACTTTCTTTCGAGTTTAATATGTTCAACTGATATGAAAAGAAATGGGATAACAGAAACAAATCCAATTAAGGAGATTATAAACCAGATAAACATTTTTATGGGTACCTTAAATTTAATGTTATTTTCTCATTTCTATGAATTTTCCCGATTTCATTAGATCACAAGGTTTTAGATAGTGTTTCCCAGTTACTTCTGCTAATTCTTCAAGCAATTTAGACCAATTTTGATAATTTCGTTTACCGGCACTAAATGGGCCGGGCATACTCGTTCCTTTTGCCATAACTTCATCAATTATTTTATAACCAGAAACAATTCCTTCTTCTAAAAGTTTACACCCTTCATTCAATTGAATGGCTAGATGGATTTCGGGGTTGAATAAACCTGCCTTCTTATTTATATTTAGATTTGGTGTTCCATTCGACCAATCATAAAATCCGTTCCCTGTTTTTTTCCCTAAATTTCCTTCTTTTATGAATTTAGTAAGTACTTTACCCGGAGCAAAATCAGGAGAGATAATTCTTTCATAACTTTTCATACTATTGTAGGTAACATCTATGCCAAGATAATCTGTCATTTGGCAAGGCCCCATTGGAACGAATTGTCCTACTCCCGCATCCGCATCAATCTGTTCCCATGGGATATTATTTTCGAAGGCTTGATCGAAAATCCAGCTTGTATATATCGTGTTGGGAATTAGTAATCTATTGGCAATGAATCCAGGACTTTCTTTTTCAATTCGTACTGAAAGTCTTTTTCCCTTAATACACGGTAGTTTCTCACCTAGAATTACACACATATCTAACACTTCATCAGAAGTTTGTTCTCCCTTCATGACTTCAACACAGCATTGATTAGCTACAGGGGGAAAAAAATGCATACCAATGACGTGTTCAGCTCTTTTTACATCTTTCGCGATTTCAGATATTTTGAATGTAGAGGTATTAGAAGCCAAAATACAGTGAGAAGGTGAATTTTCCATAACTATCTTGCATACTTCCTTCTTAACTTCCATCTTCTCTACGACCGCTTCAAACACAAAATCAGCATTTTTGACAGCAGATTCCAGATCTGTAGATTTAGAACAGTTTTCCATAAGATCACTGATAGAGAGATCTTCTTCTAACTTTCCTTTGGATTTAATATGCTTTAAACCTTCTTCAATTGTTTGTACTCCATTAGTTACGATCTTCTCGTTTAAATCTATTATCGTGATTTTGTAACCAGCCATCAGAGATACTTGAGCAATACCTTGACCCATTATACCCGCTCCAACCACACTTATGTTTCTTATATCATCTATATCAAGCATACTTCATTAATGAACTTATTCTATGGTTTGGATTATATGCAATTAAAATCTTATTAATTAAAAATATACTCATCCATTTATTTGGAAATATAGTAATTATTTTTATCATATTCAAGCTTAAAATTTTCAGTCAAGTACTTAATTAACATTTCTTTGGCCTTATTAGACAGCCCCACATTGATTTCAAAGTAAAATGAATTTACATCTTCGAATAATTGAATCCAATGAATTTTCTCGAAGAATTTCAATATTTTTATTTTCCCAGACAAATCATAGTTAAAGTCTTTTATATCGTTCTCGATTGTCAAAATCCAATCATTAAATGCTTTTTCTGATTTAAAATCTATGATGCAAGATTTTGAAGTTGCTAACTTCATCCACAATTGAAAGTCATCATCTGCAATTATCCTACTGAAATTTATTAGAAATTTTACATTATCTTTTACTAAAGTCAAGCGTTCCTTTTTTAGAAGTTTATTTTCGAAAAATAAATTGGTAGTTACCATTTCAATTCGAGAATACAATTCGTTATATGAAGAAACAAGATTTTCAACTTTTAAACCCAAGAATCCCATCATTAGTAAAAGCAATTTACAATGCACTATATGAATGTTATTCACTGGAAATCCGCTCTTTGGTAGCCCAACGTGTTCTAAAACACAATGATAATGTTTGGAGTCCCTAAATGGGGTGATCTGAATTTCCAAGCTTTTAGTTATTCCCAATTCTAAATATCTATCTTTGATCCTATCGAATGAATCATATAGCGAATTAATATCATATGGATTCATATCCTTTGTGTAGAACTGTTTTGATAAAATTAAAATGCGCATTAATTTTGTATAATCAATCTCAAAATATTTGCTAGGTTTCGCATAATCCTCAAGAATAGGAAGATGAACACTTGTAGATAATTGATCGAAAAAATTTCTTACATCTTGATTAACCAATCGTTGGAAATCATCAAGATTCTTTCCCTTTTCGTATATTTTCATAACTTCTTCTAAAGTTTCATGACAGAAAGAAGATATACTTTGATATCTTTTATCTAATGGAGATTCCCTTTGCTTGCTTTTAACATATCGTTTGATCCAATCCTTAAGGGCTGCTGACGTGGTGATGGTCATTCGTGTGGTCTTTTTTTCTGATAAGTATTGCTTATGTGACATTGATTAAAACCTCTATTATGCATACATCTAAATCTAACTTATATTTATAATTTATCTTAAAAATCTAACTAATTTTGTTCTAATTCTTTAATGGTAAAACAATTTTACCAATTGCTCTTTACCTTTTGATTAGATGTATCTATCTTAATTTAAACATTTCTATTCATGATTAATTTCCGAATGTGCCCTGATCATCAAGCTTTAAATAGAAGTCAATAAAGGATCTTTAATAGTGATTTTAAAGCTTGTTATCACTAAAAAAAGTTAATAAAAGAATAATCGCAAATTCTAAAGGTGATATTTATACAAAAAATAATAAATAAAAAAACAGTTTTATTAGTTGTTTTTGGATCCCTTTTATTTCTTGGATTAATCAGCAGTGTATCCGCATGGGTCCCAACACCGCCCCCTCCAACACCACCCCCTGCTACCTGGTATCATGCAACGAGTGGTACGCTTCTTGAAGGTACTCCGTTAGGCGGGACTTGGAAAAATGCTCATAATTATGACTCTATTGGTTGGACGGGTATAGGAGAGCCATCAATGGATGGTTTTAGTCCATATGTTATTTTCAGGTTATATTTTAATAACATTCATGCTGATTTAGTCGCAATTGCTTTTGCTTCTGGGAATCTATTTCGGATCACAACTTTAACAGTATCGTATACAGATGGTACGACTTTTGAAAAAGATTTTGTCTCAGTAGGCTATAGTGAATACATGTTAAATCCAAACAAATGTGTAAGATGGGTGCAGCTATCTTATAAAGCGCCTATTATAAAGATAATCGGTGAAACTAACGTGAATGGAAGAGCTCTATGTGACTTTGATTATTGCAGTTTAAGATCAAGCTAATTTGAAAATAAATATTACTTATTTTTTTTTAATTTCATTTTTTATCTGAAATCAAGTAGTTTATTGATAATATAACCCATTCTAGTAATTAATCCCTTGATAAATGATTTTAAAACAAAAAGGGATAATACAATTATTAACCAAAATGTATTTTTTACTTCTCGAATTACTAGTATTGTAATATAAATTATAGATATGTGATGAAGAATGGTTTTTAAAGATAATATCGAAACTGTAAAAGGAGTAAAGGTTAATGGAAAAGCCCGTGAAATTTTATTTCAATCCATGGAATTAATCATGAATAATCTCCAAGAAAATATGGACCATTTAAATAAGCCAAAGCATTTCAAACATACCCAAAAATTCATTGAATTAGTCTATGATGGATTAACAAACAAAAGGAAATTTTTCCTTTTAGCATCTGGGCGTTCTGCATTCATCTTACAATGTTTTGCCACCCGATTAGTTCATCTGGGGGCAGAAGTATATATGGTCACTAATTTGGCAAGTATGCCCGCGCTTTCCAAAGATGATATCTTGATCGTTCTCTCTGGTTCTGGTACTACTCCTATTGTGGTCAGTCTATTGAAAAATTACGTAAATACAGTTAAACCATATGGAATTGTAACCATCACATCTCACCCCGAGACCATTATCGGTCGCGTTGGAGATATCACGATCAAACTTAAAGGTCGAAGCAAACGAGACACCGATGCAGGCCATTCTGATACTGCGGTTCTTACACCTGAGGGGACACAATTTGAAATTGCTGCGTTTGTCTACCTTGATGCAATTATTGCCGAATTAGCCATCAAAATGGGAAAAACTAACGAAGATTTGTTAAAAGCCCATTCAGAAGCAACTTAATTGGTCAACACTTAAAGTTAATAAGTTAGGGATATGTTCTATATTTGTGCCCATTTATAGTGTGTCTAAGAGCTTTAATTAGCAATGATTAGACATCTCCAAATGGGCACACAATTTTCATATTAACTTAGGAGTGCACCTAGTGCTCCTGCAAATTCTGAATTTTTAAGAAACACTGCGTCTTTCTTCTTGCTTTTCGCCATCAAAGTTAACATGTGTTTTAAGATCTTATTATTCATTAATAAACCACCACAAAATATAATTTCGGGTACGCCATGAATTTCAGCAAACAAAGTAGCAATCAAACCGATATTTTCACCAATGATCCCCAAAAGGGAGGTAATTATATCCTCTTTTCTCAATACTGTGATATCAGAGGATGCATAAATCTTACCGAGAGATGCTGCTGTAAATGCTCTAAAGTAATCTTTAATGCGTGCATCCTCCTCAACATAAATATCTGATACCTTTAAATCCACATTATAACGGTCTCCTTTATTTGCTAGGTCCATAATCGTGTTATAATCGTCTAAACCATAGAGGAGTTTAACAATAGCCATAAACGTCCCTCCGCCCATAGCACTCCCTCCCAGATGTTGAATATGTGTACTCTTCAGAACAATTGAGGTTCCTGTGCCAATACTAACCACCAAACTATTTAAAAAATCTTTTTTCTTTCTTATTTTATATAAGAAATTCATCCCATTAATATTCGCTTCAAACTCATCCAAAATAATCGATTCGTATTCTTTTTCATACTCTTTGTATATCTTATAAGCCTTTCCACCCGTAAAGTGAATAACATTAATATTTTCACTAGAGTTTTTGATTTCCTTGATAATGTCATCAATAGTATCGTTTGTAGGTTTTATCAAAAGTAAAATTTCATCATTCTTAAGATAGGCACATTTAGTTAAAGTTTGTCCAATATCGATTCCAATAATATTTTTTGGCACTTTATATTCTCTGGCTTTAACATCTAGCACCAAATGTTTTATGTTAAAAATTTCTCATCACTTCTTATCGATATTTCAGTTAAAATTTATTAAACTAAATAATTTTAACAATATATTATATTTGAAATTTAAATTTCTAAATATGTCTGAAAATTCAGATACAGCTAACTCTGATGTAGCGTTAGTAAGAGGAAATAGTTCTT
>SDNW01000166.1 GCA_004524725.1 Promethearchaeota archaeon | reverse complement strand
GATAAAATTTTATATATTAACTTTCAAATAGATAGATTTAAGGAAGAGAATAATGATCCTAAAGAACGCCAATATTTACTATGATGGACAATTGAATAAGGGAGCAATTTTAATTCACGATGGAATCATTAAATTGATCTATAAAGAGGCTATTAATAATAATAATTTTAATATCTTAAGAGAGAATAACAAGGATCACATTGAGATTGATTGCGAGGAACGATATATTTTACCGGGGATAATAGATATTCATTCCCATTTGCGTGATCTGGGTCAATCTGATAAGGAAACTTTCTATTCTGGAACTAAAGCGGCAGCATATTCGGGAATTACCACGGTATTTACAATGCCCAATACTAAGCCGCCAGCAACAAGCGCCAAACAGGTACAAAAATGGAAAGACTTGGCAAAAAAAAATATTTTTGTTGATGTAGGTTTTATTTCAGGTGTTCCTAGGTCCATTGATGAGGAGGAAATTAAAAAAATATTGAAACTAGGAATCATCGGATTTAAAATATATCCCTTAAAATCATTAAATGGAATAGATTGGACAATATCTGATAATATTCAAAAACTCCTTTATATCTCCAGTAAATATCAAATCCCCATTTTTATACATCCAGATTATCCGTTGGTAAAAAAAGAGGAGGAAAGTCTAAAAAGACAAAATTCTGAACTCCCATTTTTAAGATTTCACAATAAATTACATTCAGAAGAAAACGAGGCAAAATATGTGAATTTTATGTTAGATAATTATATTAAATTTATAGAGGGGTTATCTTCTCAATCCCAGTATCCTAAAATTCATTTTTGCCATATTAGTTGTAAAGAAAGTTTTAATTTAATCCAAAAATTTATAGAAAAAACAAAAGAGCTTCCTAATATCAATATTTCATTTGAGGTAACCCCCCACCATATTCTTTTGTCAAATGAGATTACATTAAAAAATGAAGCTATAGGAAAAGTTCTTCCTCCATTAAGAGATAAATCGCAATCCACTTATCTTTTTAAGAAATTAAAAGAGGGAACAATTCCTCTTATCGGGACAGATCATGCTCCCCATACCATTAAAGAAAAAACCAAAAATTTCTTTAAAGCCCCTTCTGGATTCCCTGGTTTTGAAACCTATTCATATCTCCTTCTAGAAAAAGTCTTTAATAATGATCTCCCCTTAAAAAGATTTATCGAAGTTTCATCTGAGAACCCTGCAAAAACATTTAATCTAAAAAGCAAGGGTTGTATCAAAGAGGGAAAGGATGCTGATTTAATTATTATAGAAAAATTAGAAAAAGAATATTCAATAGATTCAGAGCAGTTTAAAACTAAAGCGAAATTTACACCTTTCGAAGATTCTGATTTATCTCATCGAAAAACTCATATTTTAATATGGAAAGTTTTTTTACATGGTATTGAGATAAATAATGAAAAATATCCCCCACTAGGGAAAATTATCTAAAAAATATATAAAAGACTAATAATAATTATATTAAATTAAATTTGAATCCAAGTTTAATAATGAATGAAAAAGTGAAATTTAGTTTAGAAGATGGTAATCTCCTCATAAAATTTGCTCGAGATAATATAGAATATTATCTAAAGAATAATAGGAGGATTCCTATTCCCGAGGAGATTAAAAAGAGATTTTCAGAAAAATATGGTGCTTTTGTCACCTTGAATCGTATCGATGTAGAAGGAAATCCATTAAGGGGGTGTATTGGATATATAGAACCCATATATCCCTTATTTGATATTGTGCATAAGGTCTCGATTAGCTCAGCATTAGAAGATCCCCGCTTTCAACCAATAAAAAAAGAGGAATTGGATAAGATAATAATAGAATTATCAATACTCACACCCCCTCAATTACTTGAAGTGGATGATCCTAAGGAGTATTTAGAACTTATCGTTATTGGAAGGGATGGATTAATCGCTGAGAGAGGAATGAGAAGAGGATTATTACTTCCTCAAGTACCCGTCGACCATGGAAGGAACTGGGATCCGGAAACTTTTCTAAAACATACTTGTAATAAGGCTTATCTACCAGATAATGCTTGGAAAGAAAAGGATACTAAAATTTATTCCTTTCAAGCAATACTATTTGAAGAAACTGAACCATACGGTGAAGTGAAAAGGAAATATTTAGTACCATAAAATACAATGATTTTTGTGAAATAACATGAATAATTCCATCGAAAAGATTATATCCATTGATATATCTTCAAATTCTATAAAGATCGCTTTAGTTTCGGATCATTTAAGGATAGAACATACCACCAGACAAAATCTAAAAATATATAATGAGGATATAGATGGCTTTTCGAAAAGAATCGATATGGATGATCTATGGTATAAAATTAAATTCGCGATTAATGATATTATTAAAAACCATAATGCTACTGATCTAAATATTATTGGCATATCAACATGTGCCCAAAGGATTGCATGTGTTTTTTTAGATAAAGACGGAGAACCAATCTATGGCGGACCTAATACTGATGTCCGAGGCATTGACTCTGCTTACTTAATTGATGATGCATTTTCTGAAGAGGAATTATTTGAAATAACTGCTCATAATCCCTCACTATTATTTTGTTTAGCAAGATTATTATGGTTTAAAGAAGAAGAAGAAGAAAATTACAAAAGAATTCATAAAATTTTAATGCTTGATGATTGGTTAGCGTATAAACTCTCTGGAGCTATTTATACAGATTTAACTTCTTTGGCAGAATCTCAGCTGATCGATATCAAAAAAGGTAACTGGAGTTCAGAGATTATTGAGGAGTTTGATATAGACTCTAATCTTTTTCCTCCAATAATAGAATCAGGCTCTCAAATAGGGTATTTAATTTCGGATTTAATACCCAGTTTTAAAACAAAAAATAGAAATATTCCCATCTTTAAAAATGGCGCGGATACACAGCTATCTTTATTGGGAATGGGTGCGATCAATAAAGGAGATTTAGGGATTAGTTTAGGGACTACTGCTCCCTTACATTTAGTATTAGAACAACCTTATATCGACCCAAATATGACTTTTTGGACATCCTATCATTCCATTCCGGGAAGATGGATTCTTGAAGCCCATGCAGGTAATACGGGAGAACTATATAATTGGTTTAAGAAGAGCTTTTTGAAATATATTTCAGAAGATCCCGATACTCTTATCGATTCATTTCTTAAACACTCAAAACCTGGTGCTTTATCAACATTTGCTTATTTAGGTCCTGAACTTATGAACCTCAAAAATCAAACTTCAATTAAACGAGGAGTATTTGTCTTTCCCCCTCCAATGATGATATCAGATGCATTACCAACTTTAAAGGATTTTTCTCGTAGTATTATTGAAAATATCGCCTTTGGAATCTATGAAAATTATAGTGTGCTTAAGAAATTTCAAATTTCAAATGTATTTTGTGGCGGAGGTATGAGTAAATCAAAAGAAATTCTAAAAGTGATTGCAAACGTATTAGATACTAATCTAGTTGTTCCCGAATATAAGGATACCTCATTTATTGGTGCTGCTATGAATGTTCTTATAGCTTTAAAATATTTTAAAGATTATAAAACAATCATCAATGAGTTAATTAAGTTTGAAATAATTGAAAATGACCCTTCTCTTACAGATAAATATATACAACTATATCTTCAGTGGAAAAATATTAAAAAGAAGATTGATAATTTGTAGTAGTCCTTTTATTATATTAAATATTTTTAAT
>SDNW01000165.1 GCA_004524725.1 Promethearchaeota archaeon | reverse complement strand
GTGAGAACTCGTACGATGCCGGGAAACTGGCACCTTACTAGTTATAAATATAAATTCAACATAACTCATATGCAACCCTTTCTAGATAAGTTAAAAGAGAAAAAACTAGTAGCAAATCGATGTTCGGGATGTAATCGAGTTTTTTACCCTCCTAGATTAGTATGTGGAAAATGTTTGGTGAAACCAGATAAGTGGGTAGATATTAGAGACACTGCGAGTGTTTCTACTTATGCTATAGCTTATTTAAAGGATCCAGAAACAGGAGATGTTGTAGAAAGACCGATGGTTTTGGTCCATCATGATGGAAGCGATACATCAAATATTGCTGAATTACATCCCGATATTGACGTAAAAGATACTTATGTAGGAATGCCTATAAAAGCCCATTGGAGTGAAGAACGTTCTGGGGGTCTTATGGACATTGAATATTATGATAAACTCGAAGATGACGCAGAAGATATAGAAACGAAATAAATTTTTTTTTTATTTTCTTTTTTCCTTGAATATTATTCCTTCAAGTGGAGTGAGTTTAATTTTTCTATGATATGCTTTGATATCTATTGCAACTCTATTGGATAAAGTAGAAAATAATAAATTTGGTTCCTCTACGGGACAAGTCAGTAATATCTCATCATTTATAAAATTTAGATAAACGTAAATTTTATCATCGTTATTACACCGTTTATAAGTTATGCAGTTTTTATTCTCATTTCCCTCAATAAAATCAAATAATCCATCAAATAACACATTGGACTTCTTTCGCAATGCTAATAATCTCTTATAACAATTAAGTATCGAATCAGGGTTTTTTCTTTCTTTTTCCACATTAATTTTTTTGTATGAATCCGGAACTTTTAGCCAAGGTTCAATCGTCTCATTATTACTGAAACCTGCATTTGGTTGATTACTCCACTGCATTGGTGTTCGGCATCCATCACGAGTAACTGAAATTCCAAATAATTTGACTATACATGATAAGGGGAATTTTGAAAATTTTCTTCCAATCGGATCTTCACTTGTTTTCAAATCAAAATTCACATTTTTCATCCCAATTTCCTCTCCGTAGTAAATAAACGGAACTCCCCTTAGCGTTAGCTGCATAGTCACTAATAATTTTGCTAATTGCTGATTATCATCAATACGAGAGAGATGCCGTACCATATCATGATTACCATATACATACGTTGGCGTATAGGGATATGGTAATGCCTTTTCTATTCGCGATATTACATTCCTATATGCTTTTGGTTTAGGTTTCGCATCAGTATATTCGAATAAAAAGCACATATTTAATCCATTACTCTTTGGACCATAATATTTACTTAATTCCTCAATTGAACCGTAGACTTCACCTACCAAGAATCTTTCAGGTTGATATTCATCCATGACCTTACGCAATTCAAATGCAAAATCTATTGTTTCTGGAAGATTAAGATCGTACTTGTGCTTACGAAATAGGGAGTCAACCCTTTTATCAGAAGGAAAAAGATGCCAACTGAACTCATCATCTCGAAGTGACTCGTCTTCATAAATAGCGTGTAAAATATCTAAACGAAAGCCATCCACTCCCTTATCGAGCCAGAATCTCATTGTATTAAACATTTCTTCCTTTACTTCAGGGTTGCGATAATTTAAATCAGGTTGGAAAGGGAGAAAGTGAAAATAATACCATTGTTCTGTCTTTTCATCATATTTCCATGCATACCCTCCCGTCATTGCTTTCCAATTATTAGGAGGCTTTTTTCCTTTTGGTTTTGTCCCATCAGCCCAGATATACCAATCCCGCTTTGGATTATCTCTACTTGAAGCGGATTCAATAAACCAAGGATGTTCATCCGAAGTATGATTTAGGACTAAGTCTAATACCATTTTCATATTTCTATCATGCATAGATTCTAATAGTTTATCAAAATCCATCATTTTACCATATTCGGAATCAATATCTCGGAAATTTGATATATCATATCCGTGATCTTTCTGAGGAGACTTAAAGAAAGGACTAAACCAAATGGTTTCAATTCCTAACTCCTCTAAATAATCTAATTTCTCAATAATCCCTTGAAGATCCCCAATTCCATTCCCTGTTGTATCGCAAAATGAGCGAGGGTATATTTGATACACGACAGTTTTTTGCCACCATGATTTTTCCTTCTGAAGCATAATTACATCAGTTTAGGAAAAAATTTAATCTTTTTTTAAATATTAGCATAATTCTTTTAATGGTTGCAACCCACTTTGTAAAATATGGATTCAAATGATTTAATTAATCTAATACGATCAAGACGATCAGTTCGAAGTTTTGTCTATCAAAAAATTGATAATCAAACCATTAGAGAGATTGTAGATTGTGGGCGATGGGCACCGTCTGGCCAAAATAGGCAACCATGGAAGGTGTGTATTGTAGCCCATCCCACAGTTAAACGAATGATTGCCGAACAATCCAAATATGGGGGTATTATTGAAGGAGCGTTTCTGAACCTCGTCATTTTTTATGATAGCGAAAGAGGCTATGATAGAACAAAGGATCTCCTCTCCATTGGCGCCTTTATTCAAAATATTTTGCTAGGAGCACATGCAAAAGGTTTAGGTTCTCTATGGATAGGTGAGATTTTAGAAAATAAAGAGAAAGTAAATGAAATTTTTAAACTCTCACCAGATAAGTTCGAATTAATGGGTGTTATTACAATTGGAATTGCTGATAGATCTTCAGAGGATAAAGAGGAACAAGAGGACCGGGAAAGACGACCATTAGACGAATTTATTGACTGGTTTTAAGCGCTTTAAAAATTTTTTCTATTCCTTTTTATTCCCTAGAAAGTCTGCTGATGATGTCACATTATCACCATAGCGGGAATATAGGATTAATGCGGGATTATGTGGACTTGATCTATCCTTTGCGATCAATGTAGATACTGGAGCTTTTGATAATTGAGTGAAAGTTATGTCATGGCCAACACATAACCCCACAATTAAATTCAAATCCGTTTCACAATCATTCAGTAAAAGAGCTTGAGCCACAGGATTACAAGATATCCATCCAATAGTAAAACCCGTTTTTGACCTCATGGTATATTCCTTTGGAATACCTAATTCCGTCTTTTTTAAACTTCCTGTCTTACAACAAACCGAATAAACTTTAAATTGGGCTTTTTCGAGAATTTTTGCTATTTTTTTCGCTTCGTCCAATAATCCCACGCAAAATGCTATCCCTATTTTTGTATAGTTCATTCTGCTCGCATATTCAATAGTATCTTTTAGCCGAGGCCATGCTATATACCCTTCGGCTTCAATTATTGATGCAACCTTAGTTGCCTCTTTAATTTTCTCATTCGAGGAATATAATTGTAAAGCTTCCTCCTCAATTTTCTTTTTATGTACCATTGGACAGTTATTAATATTCTCATTCGCTTTCCCTATGGTGCAAAATTGAAAGCTATTACATAAGTGGCAAGTTGGTTTTTTGTTACTGCTCATAATATTTAATTATATACTTCAAGTCATAAAAAATTTAGATCCGCAGTTTTCACATTTATATTTTTTGTGCTTTCCCTTAAGAAGTAAATTATAGGAATCTAATGCCAGATTACCTTATAAAAATCTTAGATGCACGATATCAGAAACGATTGGACCGATCCAATAATAGAATGCAACCCAATAGGGATATGTGAGACCAAGGAATAGGATAGCATAAAATAAGGCAAATAAAAATCCAAAAAGCACGTCAGTAGGATAATGTACTCCCAAAATTATACGGCAACCCG
>SDNW01000164.1 GCA_004524725.1 Promethearchaeota archaeon | reverse complement strand
GCACAGCAAATATTATGTTCTGCTATATAGGAATAAGCAGTCTTGGGATCTATTTTTCCGGCACCTAAGGTTTTCATACCCATAAAGGAACAATCTAAATGGGAATCCACTAGAGTCTCAACTTCTTTTTGATTACCCATAAAAATTCCATTAGCATTGAATGGTATGAGAAACGTTTTGATTTCTGGTAAATTCTCAAAAGTATAATTAAGAGTGGAAACAGGGTTATGAACAGCAATACCTGGAATAACTCCTCGCGAAGAAACATCATCTAACAACCGTGTGAGTCGTTCATTTTTCTGATCAGAAACCGAAGCGTGGACAAAGATTATTTGTGCGTCCATTTCGACTAAATCATCAATTAACGGATCAGGACCCGGAAATGTCGATCCTGTTACCACAAAATCGTCATGGGTTTCACTAAAGACTTTAATGGCTTCGGGTATTTTACCCGCGGGTATTACTTCAATACCTCGCCCTCCTATTTGGTAGCAGGCATCAAGAATTTCCAATATCGCCTTAGGATTATTGAGAAACTTTTTTCGATAATCTCTAGCATTTCTTCCGAATTGTCCCGCTCCAATAAACGGAGAGGTTCCCACAGAAACGAGAGGTATAGCTCTATCTTGAATTTTACAAAACAATGACATAAATATCCCTTCTAATTAGTAAATTATCGTACTAATGAATAAAAATAGAAATTAATTTATTCTTTATGGTTATTACTTAAAATTTTAACGGAGGTTCAGACCTTCGATCTTCAATTTTACCTTTAAGGAGGGGATCATCTGTTCTTCTCATCCAACTAAATAATTTGTCTTTTAATTCTTTTATAATTTCTTTATAGTTAGAATTATCAATTAAGTTGTTTTGTTCAATTGGATCATCTTCAAGATCGTATAATTCCTCATCAGATCGAGTTTTATCAACAATTTTTAAAAAATATTTACCCAACTCATCCTGCCGCATATCACCAGCGATTTGATAGCGATCTATGTTTTTTTCGAAATTCTTGATAAATTTAAACCTTTCAGTTCGAATACAGCGAATAGGATCATAAATTTCATGGAAAGATTTTTCGCAATATATTTCTTTTCGGAATTTATCTTTCTTTCCTTGTAAAAGAGGTAGAAAACTCTTTCCTTCAATCTTCTCAGGTAGGTAAGCTCCGATTAGATCCAAGATTGTTGGTAAGAGGTCAATATTACTAATCATCTGGTCATATACATTGCCTTTCTTGAGGATGTTTGAATTTGGATAAGACATTAATAAAAGAGTCTTTATTCCAGGGTCATAGAGAGTGCATTTAGCCCTTGGATATGCTTCTCCATGGTCAGTAGTGTAGATAAATAAAGTATCATCCCTTAATCCACATTCTTCTAACATCTTTAAAATATTACCAATGCACTCGTCAACCCCTTGAATTGAACTATAAAACTGAGATAAATCTTTTCTAACTATTTCATTATCTGGTAAATAAGGTGGGATCTTTACATCTTCTGGGTCCACAGGAGGACCGCTCCATATGCGAAAAGGTCTATGCACTTGATCGAGACCTATGTTTAGATAAAATGGATTTCCATCAACTTGATGTTCTTTAAAAAATGCTTGATAATTCTTATTCATCTTCTGGCAGTTGTAAAAAAATTCAGTTCTTCTTTTACTAATAGTATCATATCCAAGCGAATAAGCATCAAAAGATTCGTGTTGAAATCCCATTAGATGAGTGCTATAGCCATTTTCTTTCAAATACATGGGAAGAGTTTTATTTGATTCTGGAAGCGTCCAGCCGCGATCCACTAATCCCATTAATCCGTTTTGATGAGGGTACAAGGATGTTTGAATACTCCCTCTACTTGGACTACATTGAGGAGCAGTACAAAAATAATTAGTAAATCTAATTCCATCTTTGGCAAGGTTGTCTAAGTTTGGTGTCTTTAATGAATTTGGAGTTTGGGGCGAATTGTAACAGCTTAGAAATTGTCCTTGATCATGAGTAATGAACAAAATAATATTCGGTTTTTTTGAAGCCATATTACATATATTAATTAAATTCTAATTAAGATTTAGATTAAAAAAATAAAAAATAATTTAATTTATTCTCTTGTTACTCTAGCAGCCTTTTCTCTATGCAGTTTATTTACTTCTTCTTTTATCTGCTCGAACTTCTCTTTAGTAATGGGGTAGAAATACATCGAGATGATTCCCACCACTAATGCGATCGCAGGGAATACAAACATCAAAAGTCGTAATCCAATTTCTGGATCGGCCAAAGGATCGAATACTGCCCAACCTACGCTTTCGAACACCGAACCTATTGAAATAAAGATAAAGATCGTAGATAATCGAATAACTAACGCATTGACGCCATAAAAACTACCCTCTCTTCGAACACCTGTTGTTAATTCATCTTGATCTGCAACCGCACCAACTAATGGATCTCTGAAAAAGAGAGATCCAGCTAAACCCGCTCCCACGAAAAAGAATACGATTAAACCTGAAAGGAAATCACCTATAAACATAAAGGGAAATAAGGTTATAATGAAAACAACCATCGAGAACATAAATCCCTTCCTTAAACCAATCTTATGGGTGACAAATCGCCAGAAGAATACAAAGATCGCCGCAGATAAAAACGCTACTCCTAATAAAATCGATTGGAGGGTTGTATCCAAGACACCAAGTACAAATTCTCCATATAAAGGAACAATAGTCGGAAGCATCCCAAAGACGTACCAATTAGCTAAAGCAGTAATGGCATAACACACAAAAGCTCGATTTTTGAATGTTATTTTAATTGATTTGAAGAACGTTGGTGTTTCTTTCTTATCTACTTTAAATTCTGGTTTTTCCTTTATCCCCCATATTATCATTATCAAAGCTCCTATGAACATAACAATTGCTATGAACACTCCTGCATTAAAATAGTTAGGTTCATTAACTGGATTAGTAAAAGTCGTTCCAGGCTCGAAAAAGAATGTAGGTACGATAAAAGCAAAAATTAATGCGATCACTGAAAAAATCTGGCGGACGTTATTTACTTTCCCTCGTACTTCCAGAGATTGAAACATCTCAGGAAACAAAGAGGTTTGATTGATGCTGAACATCGTATAGATCGTATCGAAAGCAATGATAATAAATAAGAAATATAGAAATTCACTTAATTTTGGCCAACCTGGAATTGTTAATTTTAATGGAGTCCATAAAAGAATTACGATAATACAAAGTGGAACGATACTGGCTATGATATAAGGACGTCTTTTCCCCCATTTAGTATTTGTGCGATCTGAAAGAACTCCCCACATTGGATCATTTAATGCATTCCAAACTGACCAGATAATCCACCCAATAGTCATTACAGCTGTTGGTACCTGGATAATTGAAAAGTAAAAGGTAAAGATAAGGAAAGTAAAGAATTGGTAAGAAAGAACGTCGGAAAATAAACCCGAACTATAAGCTAAGGCATGTCCTAAAGAAAACTTTTCTCTATCTGTATCAGACATAAATGTCACATTTTGTTATAATTAGAGTGTAAATTGATTTTATTAAACTATTAAACTATTTAATAGTTTCTTGTCAGTCTTTTCAAAATTTGCTTTGATGAGTAAAGAAAGAGAAGTTCGTGAAACCATCCTTTCACGACGAAAGATATCTCTCTTAGTGATATGTAGGGCGTTATGGTGATAATATACTGTACAGATTTGTCAAGAAGGGAATAGATTTGATAAATTTAAAATATTCAAGACCATTATTTAAAAAATTCGATC
>SDNW01000047.1 GCA_004524725.1 Promethearchaeota archaeon | reverse complement strand
TTAGAAGATCTTTTCCCATACTATCAACCGAATCAAAATAGATATTATATTAGACTAATCGGAGATCGCCAATTATCTAAATTTAATAGAGTTCAGCGAGAAAAAAAGGATGAAAATACGCAGCTACTTCAAAAAATTAGGAATCTCAATAAGAAGCAAAATGTCTATGAGATCTTTATTATAGTTAACAATCATTATACTGGATTTGCCCCAGAAACTGCTAATCTTCTGAAAAAAGATTTGAGTTTGCCATTTAGGAACTTTACTCAACAAAAAAAAATGTCTGATTATATTTAAAATAGAAAAAAAAAACAGGAGCTAAGCTCACAATAGATTTACAAATATCGATGTCCCTAATCCCCAGAGTAATATTCCCTGAACAAAAGAGAAAACCATGATTATTAATGCAATAGGAGGCCAAGAGAGAAATTTGGAAATTGCTTGTAAAACTCCGATGTAAAATTTTGCCGTTACGGCTACAATAGCGGTGACGATGATGAAAATGATGATCAACAATAGTTTAGGGTTGATAAGATAATCACCAATCCATTCTACTACATTATCAGGAATAAGAAGAGCCAATACCGCAGCCGTAGCTGTACCTGCGAGCAAGCCTAATATGCTAGCTAAGGGTAGGTCATTTACAGGTTTAAATAATATTGCAATGCCAACCACTATTAAGAAGATACATGTAAAGTGGTCTGCTTCAGGTGCAGTTAAATCTCTATATCTGAAGCTTGGAGGAATATCTTGTATAAGACCGGTGGTTCCTGCCCAAATATCCAAGATCCCAACTATTACTCCAGCATATGATAAGATTTTTAGGAATTTGTTAAGATCAAAACCGCCTTTATTTTCAACTTTTCTTTTCGTGAACGAACCTCTCCGTTTTCTTTCATAACCTAGCCATGTTAATGCAATAAATCCTGTTATGAACACCATTACTCCTGCAGAATTCGCAACCCATTCAAAAAATATTCGTGCATAAGACCAATAATCTGTTTGAAAGATCATATTAATCAAGATTTTAAAAATTTAAGAATAAATAATAAATAAACTCGAGTTTTAAAAATGCATTGAGAACGAGAATTATCATTTTTTTTTTCTGTATATTCAAGTAGAAAATCTTAGTAGTAATCTTAAAAAAATAATTAAACCAGAATAAAATAATGAAGAATGAAAATATTAGGATGTTTTTTAATAGGAACAGACTTAAAATAATAGTGACTTTACTAATTATTGTGGTAATCTTCATACCACTAATTACATTTTTTATTTTGACTAAAGACAGCGAAGAACCCTATTTTATTATTATCGATGAGAATAGTGATTTTGAAATTTGGGCGACCAATGGCACTGGAACCCTCGAAGATCCATACATCATTGAAGGGCACACGATTCATATCCCCCAGGATTATCCAAGTTACATTAGTGGAATTATTCAAATTTCCGATGTAACCAAACATTTTATTATCCAGAATAATAGAATTTCTGCCAACATCCATGACATTAACGCTCATATTTACATATATCGAGTTAACTCGTCCTTCATCATTCGTAATAACACTTTAAGCGGATGGAGTCGAATATCACCAGCGGATAGCATCCATCTCAGATATTGTTATATTGAAGGTAAAGGATTAATCTGTAATAATACATTTAATGATTCGAATTTACATTTTTACCAAGTAAAGCATATCGATATCTTTAATAACACGTTTTTCAGTGAAACTGAGTATTCTGTATGGCACGGGAGTAATTATGCATGGCAATCTTCCCACATTATCTTTTCAGGAAATAATTTTGTAAATACAGCAATACTTACGCAAGATGTATCAAATTTAACCGTGCAAAGCAATATTTTTAATCACACTCTTCACGAATTTCATTCAAGTATCAGTTCTCACTATTCTACTAATACGAGGTATGTTAACAATACATTCATCAACACTGGTCTCTCAATGGGAGATTCTGATTACTTATCTGCACATATTGAAGGAAATATCGTAAACGGAAAGCCACTTGGAGTATTTATTAATCAAACAAACATGATAATCGATAATTCTACCCAGTATGGTCAAATTAAAGTGCTTTCGTGTAGTCATTCAATGATCTCAGGGCAAATGATTGATAACACGTCAATATCATTATCAATAATGTATTGCTTGAATACAACTATTTTCAATTGTAGCTTCTCCAATTTCCGAACGGGAGTATATGTTGGTAGTTCCAATGCCACGGAAATCATAGAGAACGAATTTATATCTCCGATATATCAAGATTATGCAATCGACGCAGATTATGCTAACGGTTTGTACCTAAAGAGAAACATTTTCGGTGAATTTTATACTACATTATTACTGTGGTATTGCACTGATGTAATTGAAGAGGATAATATTTACTTGTAGCTGATTCCTTTTTTTTAGCAAGAGATTATTCGGGATAATATCATGTGTACCGTCCTTTTTCCTCAAATTTAATTTTTTCAAATGAATTCGGTTTTTCCGTTCTTTTTTCTGCTTTTTTCCCAGATCCAAACCGTCTAAGAATTTGTCGAAGTTGAGTTCCTTCTGTTCAATCAACACACTTTAGAGGGAGTTAATATTACAAAATGGAGGCATACAAGACTATTATTCAGTTTGAAAGAGTATGTTAACCCCCTTTTTTTAAAATTTTTAAATATTCGATCCACTCGAGTTATAGTTTTTTGTTGAGATAAAGAAATGACTAGTTTTAAATATACAGACTTTATCATTGTGTTATGCCATTTATAGAGAATTTAAAGAAATTAACCTTAAAACATAACAGGAAATATCTAATTCTTGTTATTCTCTTACTTATTGGAATCGCAGTTATTCAAATTCCCGTTGAATATACCATTACTCTATTTTCATATGAAATAGCGCTATGGGATCTTATTGGTGTGGTGATTTTCCTCCCATTTTTAACCTTCATCCTGTTTTTATTTTTATTATCATTGCTTGCTAAAAAGGATGTGAAAGAGATTGCATCTTGGAAAGTCATTCTTATTTTCTTGGTAGCATTGCCCCTAATGATTATTATTTCAATCATTCTTGTGGGCTTGTTCTTATTTTCAATTCTCTCCTATATCTTTTTAACTTCATGGTTCATTTTATATGGAGCCTATCTTACATCTAAGCGACTGGATGATAATCTTAAAAAACGAGTTCATGGTTCAGTCTACCGTGGAATCGAATTCGTGGGAGGGGTCATAGGAGCATTATTACTTTTAATAGCATATATATTTGGCTCCTCGTATTTCGGAGACCTAATAGGAATAACCGTAACTCAAAGTATATCCAACATATTAAACTATGTGGTGTTAATTGTTGGGTTAATGATTATCTTATTTGGTGTGATTGGAATATTCTATCTATTTAAACGTATTTTTAACGCCTGGTTAGGAATATTTTCGATTTTAACAGTGATTTATACATTTTATCTTTTAGTTAAGATATTTTTTGCTTTAAGTAGTACTGGAGGAGGAACTTCTTCAATCTACACCCAATTTGCTCTAATTGCCGTTGATTTATTTATTATTCTCTATTCCATTAGTACTCTTATGGGTTCTCAAGCGAATATCCTCTTCAAACGTCTAAATTTAAAAAGAATTGGTCTTGATACAATACTTATTTGGCTCATTTTTTCTAAAGTAGCCTATGAATTTGCGCATAATTTCCCCTATAGTTGGCTAGCAGGATTTCCCTATATCGATATACTATCTTATTTAGATGAATCAATTGTGAATCTTGGAAAAAATATTGGGGTGCTGATATTTTTTATTTTGCTTTTAGCAGTATTAGGTCTTTATCAGATGCATAAATATGCTAAAAGGGAAAAGCTATTCAAGGAACAAGTAGATAGAGATGTAAAAGATTTATTATCACCTCAATTTGGTATTGATAATGGTTATAATACTAGTGAAGATCAAGAAGATCTTTCTCTCCATGAAGAGAGTACTCCTGATAAGGATGGTTCCTAAAATAGTTGCAATTTTCCCATCTATTCTTTTTAAAAATTACTAATTTGGTTCAGATTAATCCTTTAATAAATAGTTTTATTAACAAATCAATCAAACAATATCATACTTCATATTAAGGTGGGCAATGAGATGGATAATTGTGAGAACCTTATAGATAAGGAGTTGTTCCTAGATAAATTTGAGAAATTGTCGTTAAAGATCGAGCAGTTGACGGACGAAGTCTTCAAAATGAGAAAAAAAATGGATAAGTCGAACAAGATAAATCGAAGTTTTGGGCTTAAGACTATAAGAAACTCAGAACCTTTAGAATTCACTAAGGATGTTAACGGTTTGGGGAGTCCTACTAAAAGATACATCTTAAATTTTCGAGGAATCTCAGAGATGTGGAAAGGTCGTAAGAATGATATCTTGATTGTGATTCGTCAGCAGGAAGAGGAAACTCATATGGATTTAAAAGCATTAGGTATCAGAATCCCCATAAAAGATATCAAAAACATCCGTTTATTGGCGAAAAATATCATTTCTCTTTTATATATTTCTTGTAATTTACGAGGTATTGAGATTAATGACATTCTGAGGGAGCTTCTTAGCGATATTAATAATGAAGGGCCAAGTATGGTCCAAGAAATAAAAGAAAAAATGACACTTTAAAGCATATTGCTGTCATAATACAATGATAACATAGAGATATCTCTCTCGCTCATAGGTATATATATACTTTTAACCGTGAAATTCATGTTTCACGATCTTTAGATCACATTTAAGCGTTTTTCCATTCTTTGAAGGATGAGATAAGATTCTCTACATCTTCTCTCCCCATAACATCAGTTGCATAACCTCCCTCTATAGGATTTAACCCAAGAAACAGAAGTTTGAGTTTTTTAAGATGGTCTAACCCTTTAATTTCAGTGATTTGATTATCTCCCAGATATAGGTTTTCAAGATTAATCAAATTGTCTAAACCCTTTATTTCGGTGATCTTATTGCAATCTAAATGCAATGTATCTATATTAGTAAGCGTATCCAAGCCTTTAATCTCTTGAATTTGATTATAATCAAGGAATAACCATTTGAGATTTGATAGTTTTTCCAAATCCTTTATCTCGGAGATCTGATTTCGACGCAGTATTAAAACCTCTAGATTCTGCAGATTATCGAGTCCTTTTATTTCTTTAATTTGATTCTGGTTAATATCTAATCTTCGAAGATTTACAAGCGAATCTAACCCACCTATTTCTGAAATATTATTCTCATTCAATTCTAACCATTGTAAATTTTCCAATGAATCCAATCCCTTAATCTCAGAAATATTATTTCTATTCAGGAATATTCTATCAAGTTTTACTAATCCTTGTATTCCATCAAAATTTTTTATTTGATTATTGTTAGCAAATAATTGCATTAATTGAGGAACAACTTCCAAACCATGTAAATCTGTTAGTTTATTACCGTAAAGATCAATTGCTCCGACATTTTTCAGCTTTTCTAACCCTCTAATTTCAGAAATCTCCTGAATATTTAAATTTGAGAGATTTAGTCTTAATAATCCGATTTCTTCTTTTATATGGATCTTTTTACCATGAACTTTAACTGATCCCAAACCCATAATATTCACTAATTATATTATGATCACTTTAAATATAATCTGATCATTTTTTATGATAACTCAAAAATTCTTAATAAGAAGGGAAAAATAGAATGAGCTATGAAGATATAATTTTCGAAAAAAACAAGGGAGTCGCTCGGATCACAATTAATCGCCCTGAACGATATAACGCATGTACTCAGCACACTGTACATGAATTAATTGACGCATTGAATCAATGTATGGATAAGGAAATTGGTGTAGTTGTTTTTACGGGTGCAGGTGAAAAGGCTTTTTGTACTGGAGGTGACCAGACTACGCGTGAAAAAGGTGGTTATAAAGGGAAATATATGCTTCCTCTTGAAGTTGGTTGGCAACATGTTACCCATTTAATCCGTATAATGCCTAAACCTGTAATTGCTCGTGTAAATGGATACGCCATTGGAGGTGGACATGTATGGCATGTAGCTTGTGACTTGAGTATTGCAGCAGAACATGCCCAACTTGGACAGGCAGGACCACGGGTCGGCTCATTTGATCCGGGATATGGAACAGGAGATTTGATGCGCGCCGTTGGCGTAAAGCGAGCAAAAGAAATTTGGTTTCTCTGTCGTCGGTATACTGCTCAACAAGCACTCGAGATGGGTTTAGTCAATGCTGTAGTCCCTTATGAAAAATTAGATGAAGAGGTTGACCAATGGTGTGAAGAGTTATTAGAGAAAAGTCCCACTGCTTTAAAAATGCTTAAATTTGCCTTTTTGGCAGAGAGTGATGGAACCACTGGAATTACTCAACTAGGAATTGGTGGACTTTCTCTCTATTATAATACTGATGAGGCCGTTGAAGGGAAAAATGCATTTATAGAAAAGAGAAAACCAGATTTTATGAAATTTAGGGAGTGATGAGAGAGTTATGGATATAAAAACTGTCTGTGTAGTAGGGGCAGGAATCATGGGTGCTGGAATCGCCCAGTTATGCGCATATCACAAATATAAGGTAAATTTAGTAGATATTAACAATGAAATACTTACAAACGCTAAAGCTAGTATAAAAAAAAACCTCGATAGATTTTTTGTCTCAAAGAAAAAAATATCTGTGGAAGAAGCTAGTCAAATTCTTGATAAAATCTCCTTATTTACAAATAGAGATGATGCGATTGGAGATGTAGATATGGTTATCGAAGCAGTTTTTGAAGATATGGCATTAAAACAAAAGTTATTTTCTGATCTCGATGCTAAATGTGATAGAGGAATAATACTTGCTTCCAACACATCTTCATTAAGTATTTCAGATATCGCATCCAAAACAAACCATCAAGAAAGAATTGTAGGTATTCACTTTTTTAACCCAGCTCCAGTTATGAAATTAATTGAATTGATTAAGGGAAAAAATACTTCAGATGGAGTATTTTTAAAAGCTAAACAATTTTCTGAAAGTTTAGGTAAAACCGTAGTCTCGGTAAATGACTCACCTGGCTTTGTAACCACTCGATTAATTTATGTAATGTGTAATGAAGCAATAAAGATGTTTGAAGATGGTTTAGCAAGTAAAGAAGATATTGATATTGCAATAAAATTGGCGTTCAATTTTCCTATGGGACCCTTAGAACTCAGTGATCTTGTCGGGTTAGATACATATGACCATATTGGAGATTATTTAAGTTCAGAATTGGGAAATACTTACAAACCCGCAGCAATGCTAAAAAAGATGGTAAAAAAAGGTACTTTAGGAAGAAAATCAAAAGAAGGGTTTTATCAATATTAAATAAAAATTTATTTTCCTTTTAATTCTTCACGTGCAATAATTAGATCTTGGATTTCTGAGGTTCCTCCTCCAATCTGAAAAAATCGAGCATCGCGCATATATCGTTCCACTACAAAATTATCCGTGTAACCATTACCACCATGAATTTGAATCGCTTTTGAAGTGATGTCTAATGCTGATTTACTTGAAAAACTTTTAGCCATTGAAGCTTCTTTTGTAATATTTAAATTTGATTCAGCTAGCTTAGCCGTACTATACACAAGTAACCGAGCTGCACGTAACTTTGTAGCCATTTCCGCAATTTTAATCTTAGTCAACTGGAAAGAGCTTAGTGGCTTATTAAATTGTGAATGTTCTTTAGCATATGATTTTGCGGCTTCTAAAGCTGCAGAAGAGATTCCATTACATTCTGAACTTAAAGTCAATCGTTCAATATTAAAAGTGTCCATCAAACTTAAGTAGGCAGAGCCTTGGTCACCAATTAAATTTTCACTCGATACTTTAACATCCTTCAAATTAATTATTCCATTCCAGACACCTTGAATACCCATCAATCCATAAGGATTTTCTATTTCCAAACCTGGTGTATCCTTTTCAACCAGAAATACGCTCATCCCGTTGCGAGGATTTACATTTTTATCTGTAATAGCCCATATAAAATAGTAATCTGCGATTCCCACATTGGTAATGAATTTTTTAGAACCATTCAAAATAAAACTATCTCCTGATTTAATTGCTTGAGTTTTAATTCCTGCTACATCTGAACCCGCTCCCTCTTCAGTTACACATATACTGCAAATTTTTTCACCCCGAGCAATTTTACCAAGATATTTTTCTTTTTGTTGTTCGTTTCCGTACTTATTAAGTAGATATCCATCTAAAATACAAGGTGTACGGCTAACTGATATTGCTACGTTTAGTTTAGAAATTTCTTCTGTGATTAAACAATGAGCAATTAAGCCTGCATCTGTTCCCGAATACTTTGATGGGATTAACGGTCCTATATATCCTCCCTGTCCGATTTTACGTATTAAGGAGGCTGTAACCTTATTATTAGAGTTAAACCTGTCCTTAATAGCGTCGATTTCCTTAGAAAGGAATTTTAAAAGCTTATTTTTTAGTTCTATATGCGACTCTCTGAAGAACAAATTATTCATACATTCATCACTTATTCAAAGATATTACTCTTCTAATAATAAAGCTTTATTAAATTTTATAATATATTTCCTCAATATTAAACAGAAGAATGGTGAAAAATATGGGAAACGTATTATGTGAAAATTGTGGTGATGAAGCACCAGGTGGCATAATTTACGAATGTGCCGAGTGCTATAATCCTGTATGCGATAATTGTGCCAATATCTGTAAAAAATGTGGAGCATACTTGTGTGATGGATGCTATCACGACCATAAGAAGAATTGTAAAAAATGAAAGGAACCTATATTTTAGTGATTAAGTTATCTCAAAATTGCATAATAATTATTGGAGCATTAGGTCCAATTTCTTTTCCAAAAGGGTTATACTTCTATGTTGGTTCAGCTATGGCAACTACTGGTGCATTAACATTGCTTAACCGTGTTAAACGCCATCTTCTTAATGATTCACGTAAAAAATTGCACTGGCATATTGATTATCTTCTCAAATCAAATTACGCTCAAATTAGTAAAGTATTTTTAATACCTTCTGAAGAAAAGTATGAATGTATAATTGCTCGAGAGATTCTCAAAAAATCTGATGATTATATAAATAATTTTGGTTCCTCTGACTGCTCATGTAAGAGTCATCTCTTCTACATCAATCGTTTAAGTAGCTTTGAACTGTCAGATATAATAGGGGACTAATAAAATACAAAAAATTAGAATGACAATAATTTCAATTACTACTCCCACCTTTTTGTAAGTCAATCTGGGAAGCCAAAACAATAATTTCTGTCTAAACCAATCAACAGAAGAATGTAAGTATAGAGGATTTTTCCATTTTGATTCTGGATCTTTCTTTTTTTTTCTTCTCTGAATAGGTCGTGCAATAAACCAGTCCCAAAGGTCCATTATGTTAGCAGATATTATACTTAACCAGAAAGGAATGAAAAAAATAACGATTGATACCCCAGAAAGAGCATATATAATAATATGCCAGATCAACCAAAATCTATCATCCTTATGAGCATCTGGGGTATGATAAGTGATAATACTGAACCCATCAACTATGATATGAGAGATATAAGCAAAAATTATGGTAAATATCACATTAAAGGGAAACAACAAAAACTGAAAACAAAGGATTTGAATATATACCGCAATTAGATTATGTGTTATTGTTTCCAAAACAACCTTCCACTTTTGTATTTATTTCATATTTTGAAAATAAAGAAAAATTCTTAAGATTTTTTAAGTTTGCAAATTGAATTTAATTAATAAAATTTGGAATAAAAATATAATAGTGATTATAAATGGGAATGTTAGATGGAAAAGTTGCCCTTATCACCGGTGCTGGGCGAGGTTTAGGACGCGAAGAAGCCTTAGCTATGGCAAGAGAGGGATGTAATTTAGTTATTAACGATTTAGGTGCTGCCTTTGATGGTACTGGAGCAGAAACTAAAGTTGCAGACCAAGTTGCGGATGAATGCAAAAAGTTAGGCGTTAAGGCTGTGGGAAATTATGATTCGGTCACTGATTTCAATAGCGCAAAAAGTATGATTCAGCAAGCGATAGATGAATTCGGAAAGTTAGATATCGTAGTGAATAATGCTGGAATTCTACGAGATCGCATGTTATTTAATATGACTGAAGAGGAATTTGATGGAGTTGTCGCTGTTCATTTAAAAGGAACCTTTAACATGACTCGTCATGCAGCTGAATATTTTAGAAAGATGGGAAAAGAAGATCCTAAATTGAAAAATTTTGGGAGAATAATAAATACCTCTAGTGATGCCGGACTTTTAGGGAATATGGGGCAAACTAATTACGGAGCTGCTAAAGCAGGTATTGCTGCTTTTACGGTTATCTCTTCGATGGAATTGAAGAAGTATGCTACAGTCAATTGTATAGTACCCGTTGCAAGAACAAGACTCACTACAGACGCTACACCAACAATGGTTGATGTTATGAATAAGTTGGATGAAAGCGGGTTTGATGTGTTCAATCCTGCTAATGTGGCCCCGATGGTTGTTTTCTTAGCTTCTGATAAAGCAAATAAGATTAACGGAGAAGTTTTTAGAGTAGTTGGAGACCGTGTCTATGTGTTCCAAGGATGGCATACTTTTAACGAGATTGATAATGATGGAAAGCCATTTACACCAGATATCTTAGCAGAAAGAGTGAAATCAGAACTACTAAAAGGCTTGCCACGAAAAGAAACCCTTATGGACTCCATAGGGAATTTAATAAAAATGTAAGAAATTTCTTTATTTTTTTCTTATTTTTCTAATTTTTTAGCAATATCTTGAAAGATTTGATATATAAAGTTAACAATCTTATCAAAATCAGCATCGGATAAGCACGTTTCGTTATTTTTCAAGATCTCAAGCAGGTATTCAAGCTTTTCTAAAGCCTCTCGAATATAGTATTTCTCAGAAGGCAACTCGGATCGTTTCAAATGGGTTTTTAGAAAAATGACTTCGCTTAACAAAATATTAATTAGCTTAACCCGTCTATCTTGAAAAAACTCATCATATTGCCATTTAATTATTTTACTCATCTTTTCATCTCTTACTTTTTCAATTTCAAATCAACAAATAGAAGAAGATATTAATCTCTTTAAGAGTCCGATTTTTAATTATCGAAATTAATATCACAGAATTAGGGAAATCCCAATGAAATATATGTAGGAATAAATAAAGGTTGGTTATTTTTGAGTGGTGTTAACGACTTTTTTAACCTTTTTATCATAATAATACCTGATTTAAAACTTAGAAAACAAGAAAATCTAAAAGCTCTAATTAAATCAGTCTCATCAGCGCTTCCATTGTAAAAAAATCCCCCAATATTCCTTTCTCGTGCTGCTTGCATTATTTTATCGATAAGAAATTTATAGGCATTTTTTAAATCTTTTTTTGTAGGAAATTTCTTCTTTTCCATAAAGACTTCATGTATTATTCCTACTCGGATTTTTATACCATATTTAAACGCATAAATATTTTTATAGGTAATGCATGACCCCCCAATAACTTCATTATCTTTAAAAATAAGGACATAACTTGGATAATGTCGCTTAGCAGGTACCTGAACTCGAGACCAGAGCATCTTTTCTCTTGGATACAAAGGAACACCATTGAAATATTTTGGAATTATCTTATTGGCAACAGCTCTATATATATCATGCCCTGTGTTATGGAAAATCTTATAAGAAAGAGTTCTTACTGTTGATTTGAACTTTAACTGAATTTTTACGAGAAAGCGTGGAATGTAAGAATAACATAAAAATATAGGAATAAGTGCAATAAAAATCGGAAAATTCTTTATTAAAGATCTAGCTTTAGAAATTCCAAAAGAAATTAATCTCTGATCAAAATCTTGATAGCCAAATTTTAAATAAATCATTTCTCGAGCAATACCTTTTAAATCAGCATTAAGTATAGAGAGGTCGCAATCTTTCTTAGCCATATAATCTAATGCTTTTTGCATCAGATTTGTAGCTATTCCCATTTGGGTATATTCTGGTAGACTTGCCACATCATTAATATCTGCAACCCGATACAATCTCTTATTAAATCTCACTTTTTCAATCAAATTTACATATACGGCACCCACTATAATCTTGTTATGAACATCTTCTGCGATTTGTATCATTTCTGGCTCAAAATTAGGAGATTGAATATATCTCCAATTTAATCCTTTTGAGGTTCTTACAAATCCTCCTCCGTTCATTTGAAATGCGCGATTAAAAAGATTTGTTAGCTGAGAATCGTCTGTTCTCTGATAATGGCGATATATGATTTGAACCATAGGACTATACTAGATTGTATTTAGTGATTAAATATGATATTTTGCGAATTAGATACTTAAATATTTTTAAATCTTAGTTATCTATTATAATATCATAAGATTATTTATTGAATTATAATATTAATATAAAACAAAGAAAGTTTTTAATTATATAAATAGAAGAGATGAGCCAAATGAGTGATCAAATAGGTGGTATCCTCGAAAGTTTAAAAGCAATAAAAGGAGTTCATGGAGCAGCCCTTATAGAAAAACTTGGATTGATAAAAGGGAGTGCTTTGCCAGGATGGGTAGATCCAGAAGCAGTAGCCGCAATGGTAACCCTTATTTTAAAGGCCTCTCAACGAGCAACGAAAGAACTTGAACAAGGGCAATTTTATAGTGCAATTATAGAAAGTGCTAAAGGAAAGATTCTTTTTTCTGAACTCAAAGATAGTGTTCTGGTTATCATAACAACCGTTGATGCTAAGCTAGGAATTATTAATCTCAAATTAGGAGCAGCAACGGATGCCCTAAAAAACATGATCTAGTTATCCCTACTTTATTTTCACTTTTTTTATCCCGAATTTAAAATTACAATGTATTAAATGACACCGTTCTTCTGCAACAGATCTATCATTATAGATCGAGTAATTTCAGGATCTGCTTGCCCTTTCGTTTTTGCCATTATTTTCCCAATTAAAGCTTCGATTGCTCTTGTATTTACACGACAATCCTTCACAATCTTTGGATTACCATCAATGACTTCTTTTGCATATTTCTTAAGTAAAACTTTGTCAGAAATTCGTGTTTTACCTTTCCATTTCATTATCTCATGCAGAGAAGTTCCCTTCATCATATCATTAATAAACGATTTCGCTATTTTTGTGGTAATTTTTCCCTCTTTTATAAAATTTATAAGATCTACAATATGACGGGGTTGAATTTTGGTATCTTCTAAATTCAGATTTTGCTCATTTAACCTTCCAGAAACACTATTCATTAACCAATTACAATATTGTTTATATTCCTCTAGACCAAAGGAGGGGTCAATATTTACTCCTTGTTCATAAAAATCAGCAAAATTTTTATCAAGAACTAAATTTTCTGAGTCGAATTCAGAGAGCAAATACTCCCTACGAAGTCGAAGTGCTCTTTCATTGGGTAATTCGGGAAGAGTTTCATTTATTTCCTGAATGAATTTATCTTGGATTATGACTGGTACTAAATCTTGTTCTGGAAAATAACGGTAATCAGCTTCAAATTCTTTTGTTCGCATAGATATGGTGACCCTTCTTTTTTCATCCCAATGTCTTGTTTCTTGGCTTAGTTCTTTCCCTCGTTTAAGTAAATTTTTTTGACGAACAATTTCATGTCTCAATGCTCTTTCAACTTCTTTAAAACTGTTAATATTTTTCACTTCAGATCTTTCATGACCTTTGATTGAAATATTGGCATCTACTCTAACCGACCCTTCAAGCTCTAAATTAGAAATTCCAATATATTGAATGATTGATTTTAATTGCTTTAGAAATTCGCGCGCTTCTTCAGGAGATTCAATTACCGGTTCAGTTACAATTTCAATTAAACACACCCCCGATCGGTTGTAGTCTACTAAAGTATATGGAGAAGTGACGATACTTCCTTTATGAACTAATCTTCCAGGATCTTCTTCTAAATGGATACGGTTAATTTTTATCGATTTTCTATGATTATTTAGGCGTATTTGTATTTCCCCCCCATCACCAAATGCTTTGCCACCAGCTTTATTATATTGACTTATTTGAAATCCTTTAGGCAGATCAGGGTAAAAATAATTTTTCCGGTAGAACCAAAATTCATGATTGATCTCACAATTAAGAGCTAACGCTAATCTCGTGGCAAACTCGATGGATTTTTTATTAATAACGGGAAGAGAGCCCGGTAGACTTAAACAGATGGGGCAAATATGAGTATTTGGGTTTGCACTGCGATAATCATTACTACAACTACAAAAAAGTTTCGTTTTCAGATTCGTAAGCTGGATATGGACCTCTAAACCAATGATAATGTCAAACTCTTGACCATCCATGTTACGTTCCTCCTCTTATTAGCGATGGTATTTTTCGATAGATATTTAACTCTTGTTCGAGGTGGTATCCTAAAGTCAAAATTGTTTTTTCATCGAAAAAATCTCCGATAAGTTGAAATCCAATTGGCATTCCATTACTATCAAAACCACAAGGTAATGATAAAGCTGGAACTCCTGCTAAATTAACAGGGCAAGTTAAAATATCTATTGCATACATTTGTATAGGATCATTTAATAATTCCCCCATTTTAAAGGCTGTAATTGGCATAGTGGGGCTCACAATACAATCACATTGTTTAAAAGCTTCATGAAAATCCTTTTTAATAAGCGTTCTAGCCTTTAGTGCTTTGATATAATACATATCATAATATCCAGCAGATAATGTATAAGTCCCTAAAAAGATCCTTCTTCTGACCTCAGCTCCAAATCCTTCACTTCTTGTACGTTTGATGAAATCGTATACATCTCCTTCAAAACTTTCACTTGCATAGCCATATCGTAATCCATCAAAACGTGCTAAATTGGAACTCGCCTCACTCATGCAGATCAGATAATAGGTGGCAATGGTATATTCTAGATGGGGGATGTTAACTTCTACGCTTTTAGCGCCTAAAGTTTCGAGAGTATCTATTGCTTTTAAGACACTGTTCTTTACCTCTTTATTGACCCCTTCCCCAAAAAACTCTTTTGGAATTCCAATTATCTTGTTAGATATTGGCTTAGAAAGTTCTTCCGTATAATTATCAATCTTAATATCTAATGAAGTAGAATCTAATGGATCTTTGCCAGCAATTACCTCAAGCATAAGAGCTGCATCATATACGCATTTTGTAATACATCCAATTTGATCGAGTGAATTTGCAAAAGCAATTAAACCATATCGTGACACTCTGCCATAGGTGGGCTTAAGACCAACAGTACCGCAAAAGGATGCGGGACATCTTACACTCCCTCCAGTATCACTTCCTAATGCGAATATTGTCTGTCCTGAAGCGACTGCTGAGGCAGCTCCCCCGCTTGAACCCCCTGGAACTTTAGTAATATCCCAAGGATTAGAGGTTGGCCCATAGCAACTGTTTTCTGTAGAACTTCCCATAGCAAACTCATCCATATTAGTATTCCCAATTGATATAGCGCCCGCCTTATATAATCGGTCAATAACTGTTGCATTATAGGGTGGCAAATAACCTTTCAGAATTTTAGAACAACATGTTGTAGGAACTCCTTTGATGCAGATTAGATCTTTATTGGCAAAAGGTAAACCGTATAATGAACCTATTTCTGTTCCTTTTTCTATAGCTAGT
>SDNW01000046.1 GCA_004524725.1 Promethearchaeota archaeon | reverse complement strand
ATCGGTCTGCCATGATCGGAACATCCAAAAATTCTTTGGTGTTCGATTGCGCTGAAAATTCCTTCTCTTGTTAAATTATTTGCATATACTGCACTAATACCGCCTGGGTAGGGATGTTCATTTCTCGTATGCCATAAACTGAAAGGTCTTTGATGTCCAATGTAAGCTCTCGTATGACTTAGACTATGACCCGGATGACCATCATGTTCATCACTTCCCGCATATAATGTCAAATGATAACCCATTTTATACGCGTCGATGATAGATGAGCCATGAGTATATTTTGGTGGAGGATCGATTGCACCCCGATAGTTTAACTCGTGTCTTTGCTCAAATAAAAATTCTCCATGCACAGAGGTGACCTCTGCTAACTTAACATACTTAGGATTAATGTAGGTCCAATCTTGCATATATGCCCTTTTCGTAGTATGATGTGGAAATGCAAGTGCTCTCTCTCCAGTTTGGGAAGTGAATGCATCTAATGCGTCCCACAGATCTTGAGTTGTTGGGACAGTCACATATGAAAGGACTGGATTTTTTAATAAAGAATTACCACTAAATATACAAATATAATGTCCTGTACGGACATTGGTCCATTCAATTCCATGAAAGGTAACAAATTCATCTGGTTCATAAGCATTATTGGTTGATGCTTCAACTAGATCTAATGAAAAGGGAGAAAACATCATAATTTCGCCATGATCTGTTATTGCATTATAATCTAAGCATGCGATATGCCTAGCATAATAATAAGAATGTTCCGCACTTCCTGTTCCATCCGATAATTCGGTATGAGTGTGAATATCCCCCCAATATATTAAACGATCGGAAGAATCGAAATTATCTACGATAACTGGATTACTATAATATGTATTTTGCGTCCAACTATCATTTACAAGAATATAATGAATACCAGGAGTGTCAATCTGCATAGTAAATACATGAAGGCCATTATCCCTTCCGTCTCTGATCTCATAGGCGATATCAGAGCCAAAAAGCTGTCCTGTGAAAGTATAGGGATCCGGCATGGTAACCTGAGGATTTAAGATAAGATTATAAGTAGTGAGATTATAGGATTGTAATGAAAATTCTACTCTACCCGTATAAACCGCACTCAACCGCTCAAATGCATCCCACGCTTCCACTGTTACTTCAAATGACTCTGCGGTATTAATATTAGAAGGCGCATTAATCCATAAGAGTTGTGGATTATTATCGAACATAACTCCAAAATCTAAGTTTACCGCAGACCAAGAAATAATCGGTATTAAAATTATCCCAAATTTCAACACATATCCAACTTTCTTCGGTACCCTCATTAGTTTAGAATCAATAATTTCCTTTCCTTTAGAGACTACTTGTGTCTTTCTTTTTAAGATAGTATTAATACCTAATAACCCTACATAAGAAAGAAAAATCGCCAACCCCGACCAAATAACTAAATTGAGTGGAGAATATGCTTTATAAAAAAAAACTAATAAATTAACAAAACCTATGGCAAATGCAAGGACTAATCCATTTCTTTTCCAGCCGCGATCTTGAAAGAAAATAAAATATAAGATCCCGATGACTAAACCAGCCACACACCAAAAATACCAGAAGTAACTCACAACACCATATAAATATAATGCTAATCGAGGCAATTTCCACCAAACGGACCATCTTCGTTCCTTAAGACTCATATATCTGGTCTTTAATTGCTTATAACTTGCCATAGTCCAAATGAGGGGAGCTATAATATATTAGTTTAATATTTCAATATCTAATTGATCTAAAATTTCCATTAGATCGAGTATTTGGAGATCAAATTTGTATTTTTCAGCTGCATCGCTTAGATTTGTTCTACAAAATGGGCAGGTCGATGAAACCACTTTCGCTCTTGTTTCACTTGCTTCTTCTAATCTTTCTTTTGAGATTTCTACAGACCAGTCAGGGTATCCTATCTTTACACCACCCCCCGCTCCGCAGCACCACGCAAAATTCCGATTTCTTTTCATCTCGACTAAATTTAACCCGGGAATTCGCCTATAAACTTCGCGAGGTAATTCATAGATTCCCATATGCCTCCCTAAATGGCATGGATCATGATATGTGACCGTTTTGTCATAGGAAGACTTGAACTTAATTTTTCCCTCATCCATTAATTGTTTAACAAGCTCAAGGGAATGAAATACTTCGAAATTATAGGGTTCCCCAAATTTGTCAAAGTCTCTCTTTAAAGTACGATAGCACCCCGCACAAGAAGTAATCACTTTTGATGCTCCTGCTTTCTCAATTTGAGCAATGTTATATTTCATGTACTCCTTGACAATGCTTGTTTGCCCCGTTCTTATCATAGGACTAGTACAGCAATGCTCATCAATGAGTGTAAAGGCGATCCCTGCTTTCTTCAAGAAGCGTAAAGTGGCATCTCTTAAAGATTGTTGCCGATAATTGGAAGTACAGCCTATAAAGTAAACCCATTCGGCTTTATCGGGAAGATTGTATTTCTTTTTGAGTTCTTCGTTATCAGAATTTTCTTCGCCATAAGGATTGCAGTTTTCTTCACATCGAGATACTAATAATTCTTGCCTATCAGCAGGTCCGATATGTCTTACTGCTAATTCCCTTAACGCTTCAATCATATCCACAATATAATCCGCATGGGGCGCTTGGCACGAATCCATACAAGCTCCACAAGTTGGACATGCGAAAATGGGATCTTTTAATTCATCAGACCATTCCAACTCTCCTGAAAGCACTCCTCGTATTATTCGTATCCGTCCTGAAGCCCAATAAGATTCAAATAAAAACTTTTCTCCCGATGGACATGTCTTATCGAAGGTTTTATATCCATATTTACAGGTGCTACATTTGATACAACGATCTAGAGCCATTTCGAGAAACTCTTTTCCGAGTAATGAATCGTCAACTTCGACCATTAGGTATTCCACCTTCCAGGATTAAATATATTATTCGGATCCATGCAATTCTTGATTTTATCGAATAGCTTGAGCCAACCAGGGTTAATTTTTTTGCGCATTTTTTCTGTCATCCAAACTGGGGTCTTATAGGGAATACATCCTTTATTTATGCATACTTCTGTGATTTCCTCTAAGAGTTGATGAATCTTTTCTTCATTTTCAAACTTTTTATATCGAATTATTGGGCGAAATATTCCATAATGCCCATGTTTCATTATTTTCATATAGATGAAGGGAGGCACATTGTATTTTAAAAATATTGGATAGACCTCTCTTATTAACTCTTCGAGTTTATGAGTGGGTGCATAGGAACCAAACCACGTTAATCCTGAATATTCTACCAACGTAAGTACTACGGAGGGTAAGTCAAGATAACAACGGACTCTTAAGTTAAATAATCTGGAAAATTCATCCACATCAACTAAAATAACTTTAATTCCTTGATCTTGTAACTTCTTTATGGTTGAATCTAAGATCTCCTTTTTAGCGTTCATTTGGTTCTCAGTTTTAGCGGATACTGGGAACAATGCCGCAAAATCAGGTTCCCCTTCTATTTTGGTGGGTTCTGGTATTTCAATTGCCATTTTTACCACTTCGATGCTTACAGCGGAAATATCATCAACTACTTCTATCCTGCCGACTTCCCTCATTACAGGAGCAATGGCTTCTAATCCAAACACAATAGCTAGATAAGTTTTTTTAAATGGTGGGTTTGGCCATAGTTGCACCGCACACTTAGTTACTAGACCCGTCATTCCTTGCCAATTGATAAATAGCCCCATCAAATCAGGCATTGGATATCGGCACCACCAACTATCGTCATCTGCTTCATCCTTACCGTAAAAACAGCTTCCAATTCGTGCAATAGAACCATCAGCAGTAATAACTTCTAAACCATTAATTGAATCGCCCATGGAACCAATTTTACATGATAAATTATTCATTCCGCTTAAGATAGCATTACCAACAACCCCCGCATAAGGTGGTGCAAAAGGATAGCTATAGCGTAAATGCGGATAATTATCTTCCAGATATTTATATAGTTGACCAAAAGTTACCCCCGGTTCAAGTAGAGCATACATCATATTTTCATCGATATGCAATATCCGATTCATCTTTTTTCCAAAATCAATAACAATACCCCCTTTTTCTGGTATAGTAAGACCTCCAACATTATTCCCCGAGATATAAGGAACAATAGGAATAGCGTTAGTATTACAATACTTAACTAATCTGACGAGTTGTTCCTCATTTTCAGGAAGAACTACAAAATCAGGCATGTGAGCTTCACATTCGGTCATATCATAGGAATATGGATATAAATCAACTGATTTACCTGTCACATTTTCTGATCCGAAGATCTCGATTAACTTTTGCTCTACTTTTTCCTTACTTACTTTATCATAGATCTTTCTTTGTTTTGTTTCAGTCATTCTTAATACTCTTACCTTGTTTTTTTATTTTGTTCATAATAATTTAGATTGGGGTTTGCCGCCACCATTTTCATGCTCTCTAAAAAGATTTTCATAAACTTGAGTAAGGTTCTGATTTTCAATAATCCCTTAATCCTTAATCTCCTTTTCAATACTGCTGAAATAGGGTTAACTCGTAAATAAGCGATGTCTAAAAAAGTTTGTAGATCCAACTGGACCTTTAAATGAATTTTTTTATCAAAATTATTTGTTTTAAAGCTTATTTGGTTCCCATTAAATATTACCTCAATAAGATAAAAATCTAAAATCTCAATTATAATATTTTTATTCCAGTTAACTACCAGATTTATAAACTCTTTCTCATCTTTTCTGAAGCTCAATATATTATTAAGTGTGATGGATAAAAGATCTTCGCCTTTTTGTATTGATAACATGATATTTTTGTTTTTAATTAATTAGTACTACTATAAGATTTATCTTGATTTTACTCAATAAATAATTAATCGTTTATTGAATATTGTATAATTAGAGGATATAACACAAAATATAGATTCAGATAAAAGTACTTCATAAAAATACACATGCTAAATGAAAGCGCAATCGGTAAAATAAGAGACTTTATCGTTCAACAAAAGAATAAAAATACGGAAGTTCACTCCTATCATGAATGTGAAGATGATATCAAATACTTTCAAAAGAATAAGATAGGAGTGGAATTAGATACATATAAGGAAGTAATTCTTCAAGAAGAAACCGGACTAGAACTTGGAGGTATGAATAAGGAGTCATTTCTGCTGATTTATCCCTTGAAAGAGAAAAATCTACTCCATGATGGTACAATTACTATTATTGGTCCCGAAATTAATGATATTCAACAAACATCAATTGATTTTGGATTATTATTATTAATCAGTATTAAGGATCAATCAAATCAAAAATTAAAGCAGTTAAATTCATTCACTTTTATATCAAATAGTATTGAGGGTTTCTCCATTCGCTCAGTTCCTCGCAGATTTTGGAGCAGAGTAAGTACACAGCAGCTCAAAAAAGGGTTCAACTTTCAATTCCTCGCACAAGCAATATTATATCTTTATAGAATAAAGTTTTCTGATATAGTAGAGGCTATGGAAATAATAATGATAAATTCATGCCCTGATATCATCAAGAATTTCCTTTTAGTCTCCTCTGAGCTCACCCACAAGTTAAAGGAGAAATGGTTAAAGAAATTAGAAGATTGGAAAAAGAGAATTGATTGTGAATATGAATGGGGTTGTGAAATTTGTCCATATCAGGTAGAATGTTATGAAATTAAAAAGGTATTAGTGGCTCGAAACAAGAAAGAGGAGATATGAATGACACAATATCGCGATCATCCATTAGTTATCGCAGTTTTAGGAAAGGGTGGAGTTGGGAAATCGATACTTACCACTCTTATGGCTAAAAGCATATTTTTAGAATATAACCTAAAACTTCTCCTGATCGATGCTGATCCAACACATCCGCATCTTAGCAAAATGGTAAAACTCAAACCAGAAAGAAGCTTAGAAAAGGTACGGGCTGATTTAATAAACTCTATCCTTAGCAAAGAGGAATCTACTGAATCCATCGTAGAGAATGTAGACTTTAATGTCTATAATGCCATGGTTGAAAGTAAGGAATTTAGTCTTTTTTCTATCGGTCAACCTGAAGGCCCCGGATGTTTTTGTCCCTCGAATGCTATCTTGAGAAAGGTTCTCGAATCAATCTCTAAAGATTTTGATGTAATTCTAATTGACTGTGAGGCGGGTCTTGAAATTGTTAATCGATTAGTCATCGAGTCTGTTGATATCATCTTAATTGTTACTGATATTTCTATTAGAGGGGTTGATACTGCAGCCTCAATTAGATCAAGTGCCGATAAGTTCACTAAATACAAGCGAATGGGTATTATCATTAATAAAGTAAAGGGTAATATTTCGAGTATCATAGAAAAAATTCAAGCTTTAAATTTTAACTTATTAGGGCTTATTCCTGAAGATGAGAATATAATAGAACTTGATTTACAAGGAAAACCAATAATCGAACTACCTTTGGATTCGAAAAGTTATCTTAAGGTTAAAAAATTAGTTACTGAGCTATTAAATTAGCAAATTTGCTAATTATGGAAATAAGCCCCTTAATTCATGTGTTTTACCAACTTTAGATATAGCAATCATATATGCAGCATTTCTCAAAGATACATTTCTTTCCCTTGATAACTTCCAGACTTCTTCGAACGCTTCCAGCATAATTCGTTTCATTTCTTTATATACTCGTTCGAGAGTCCAAAAGTAAGCATGAATATCTTGGATATACTCAAAATAAGAAACACACGCAGACCCACTATTTGCAAGTATATCGGGTACCACTATTATCTCTTTTTCTTCTAATACTTTGTCTGCTTTACTGGTAACTGGTCCATCTGCACCTTCAACGATTATTTTACAGTTGATATCGTGTACATTTTTACTTGTTATCTGATTTTCTATAGCTGCAGGGATAAGAATGTCGCATTTAACCCTAAATAATTCTTCATTCGTAATCTTTTGTAATTTTTTTTCATTATATTCTTCAAATGGAAGATTAGTTTCCCTTTTCCATTTTATCAGTTCATCGATATCTAATCCCTCTTCACTATAAAATCCACTCACTGAATCAGTGATTGCTAGAATTTTACATCCAGAATCATATAATAACTTAGCAATAACACTCCCTACTTTCCCAAAACCTTGTATTGCCACAGTAAAGGTTTTGAGATCGAAATTTAATTTATCACATACAGCTTTTATAATGTAAAACAATCCAGTACCACTTGCTTCATTACTTCCGACTGTTCCCCCAATCTCGATTGGCTTTCCAGTCACCACTCCTGGTACGCTCCGTCCTTTCTGCATCGAATATACATCCATTATCCAGGCCATTGTCTGTTCGTCTGTATTTAAATCAGGAGAAAGAATGTCAATATCAGGACCAATAATATTCAAGATTTCTGCGGTATATCTTCTGGTAAGTTTCTCTAATTCTTTTGCTGAAAGTTTCTTGACATCCACTCGAACTCCTCCCTTCGATCCCCCCAGTGGAAGTCCTAATAAGGCATTTCTGAATGTCATTAAAAAAGCTAATGCTTTTACATCATCAAGATTGAGATCGGGAGCATATCGAACCCCTCCTCTAGCTGGTCCTCGCAATGTGGAGTGATGGACTCGAAATCCTTCAAAAACTTCGAGAGAACCATCGTCCATAATGATTGGCATTGATACAACTAATACTCTTTCTACTCGCTTCAGATATTCAATCGTATTTGGATGTAGATCAAGAAGTTGAGCCGCGATCTGAAGTTGTTTTTTTCTAGTTTCATACGGATTTGGTCGTGGAAGCAAATCGATTACACCTTACAATAATTTTAAAAAACTCAAGTTAAAGAAAAATTTTATTACTTTTAAAATAATGCTTTACAAATTAACTAAACAATATTGAACAAACTTCAAAGGATCTAATGCACATCCCCCTGAATCTAAACCTCCAAGTGTATCAATAAGATCTTGATCAATTTCATTTCCACTAAGCCATAAATCTTTCAAATTCATCAGTGATTCTAATCCTGTAATCTTAGAGATCCGATTCTCACTTAGGTCTAAGGTTTCTAGATTTTGAAGTGTTTCAAGACCTTGTATAAATTCAATTTCATTTTCAGATAGAAAGAGTTTATTTAAATTAGTCAACGAATACAACCCTTTAATCTCACTAATTTGATTACTTTTTAGATTTAATACTTCTAATTTGATACAATTTTCTAAATTTTCAATTTCTGTAATTTTATTAGAGGTTATCCATAATGTTGCCAAATTTTTTAGAGCATCTAAGTTATTAATCTTATGAATCTCATTATCGTTGAGATATAATTCCTTGAGATTTTCTAGATGGTTAAGACCCTTAATTTCTCTAATTCTGTTTCCAGCAAGATTTAACACTGAGATGTTTTCTAAATCTTCTAGACCACTTATCGTATTAAGTTGATTTCCTGCAATCCATAATACTTCTAAACTTTTTAGCGATTCCAAACCCTCAATTTCATTTATTAGATTCCATGAGAGATCTAATTTCTTAAGATTATACAGATTTTCTAATCCACCCAACTTTTGTATCTGATTTCCTCGCAAATAAAGTTCCTTCAAGTTTGATAAATTATCTAATCCACTTATCTCTGAGATTTGATTTGAAGCTAAGTGCAAAATCTCGAGGTTCTCTAATGAGTCTAAATTTGTTAATTTCTCAATATTATTATTGCTTAAGTTTACAATTTCTAACCCCTTAAGGTGATCTAATCCTTTAATTTCAGAGATATTGTTTGAACTCAATTCAAGATGTTTTACGTCTATCTGGTCGAAATGAATGATCTCAGAAATATCTTTTATGCCTAGCAAGCCCAAATCTAAGAAGTTGTTTTTTATCTCGAATTTTTCTCCATTTACTTCTACATATTTCAAAAATTACACCTAATTTGTAAGGATTATTCTTTATAAAACTACTCTTTTAGAATAATTATTTTCTTCTTATGCATAAATAATTTTTCTTTACTTTAATCAATGGTTTGAATTTCTATTTACAAATTATCTTTTATTTTATATAAATTCAAAGTTTAATATTACTGCTTAGTTTATCTAATTGATAAAGTATGATCGTGTGTATTAATTGCAGAAATACTAAGAATGGTGAGAATGAAGGGTATTTTTATTGTAATACATGCAATAAAATAACCTATTTCTTCCCATTTCGATTTAAATGATAAACAATACTAGATAAAACTCAAAGCAAATTTCTTGAATGACGTTTACATAAAAAAAATGAGATGTAGGCTAACAAACCCTGCAAGGGTAATTATTTGCGATGCGTTTTTAGATTATATATAAATTAAGTATAAATGTTATAAGAACCATTGTTAACTCTTTTTCTTGCTTTATTTTAAAGGCTGAAGCTTTTTTTAGGCTAATCGATATTTCAATATCATGAAAACTGTAGTATGCAAAGATTGTGGATATTCTATCGAAAAAAAGGAACCAGGAGAATATTACTGTGAAAATTGTGGCACTTCTAAGAAATTTTACATGATTCAAGCGTTTTGTGGGTCAAAACCCGATAGTGATTTATATGCACATGATAAAGCAAATTGAAGATTAAAAATTTAAAAAATCCCTCGTTATTTACACTATGACTGAAGCTTTATACATGAATGACGCTTATTTGAAAGAATGGGATGCAAATGTTGTTAAAGTAAAAGATGAAAAATATATAATATTGGATAGGACTGCTTTTTATCCGAAAGGGGGAGGTCAGCCGTGTGACGAGGGAATTATCTCCAAGAATGGAAATAACTTTAAAGTTGTTTATGTTGGGAAGTTTTCTGGAGATATAAGTCATGAAGTGGATAAGCCAGGTTTAAAGATTGGGGATAAAATTCATTGTAAACTTGATTGGGAGCGGCGCTATACTTATATGCGTTATCATACGGCTTCACACCTTCTCTCGAACATTTTATATAATAAGGCTAATGCCAAAATAACCGGTAATCAAATTGGATTAGATAAAACCCGTATGGATTTTTCAATGGAAAATTATTCTCCAGAAAAATTGCACGATTTTGTCGATAATGCAAATAGAATTATAGAAAATGATGCGCTTATTACCATAGATTATATGTCAAGAGAGGAAGTTATGGGAAAGCCTGAGCTTGCCCGCTTAGCCATGGGTTTACCTGAGAAGATTAAGGAATTCCGTATTGTGAGGATAGGGGATATCGATGAACAAGTTGATGGTGGAACCCATGTCAACCATCTTAATGAAATTGGCCAAATTGAGGTCATTAAAACTGTTAATAAAGGGAAAGATAATCGCAGAATATATTTTGAATTGAAATAACTTAGAATATGAAATAGCTATTAAATATTAAATCCATCATCTATGTCTTCCCATTCTTCTGTTGCGATGTCATATCGATCCTTTTCCGCCTCTTTCTTCTCTTTCCTACGTTCTCTTCGCTCTCTATAACCTGGTTTGCTATCATACCGTCTAATATAGATTTTCTCATATTTTTCAATTAATTCTTCAATATCTTTGACTTGACCGAGTTTATCTTGCAACCCATCTTCGAAAAACCAATTTTTCTTATATTTCTTCGCAGGAATCCCCACATAAATATAGCCCTCCTCAAGTACTTGATCGACAATCGTTACAGTATTTGAAGCCACAATAGTTCTCTTCCCGATATGGGTGCCCGGTGAAATGATCGCATGGGATCCTATCCTTACGTCATCTTCAATTATGGTTTTCTTAATGATGAGAAGATTTCCAATGATAACAGCAGATTGTACTATAGCCCCTTGCCCCACCACTACATTTTTACCAAATTCAATCAGCTCTGTATCCACCCAGCCTTCAAATAATGAATTCCCAAGCTTAGTTTTTACTCCAAATGCTTTAAAACAAATACTATCAAGAAATGGGAAAGGAAACTTATGGGAAGCCCAAAAGGGGAATCTTTTTATGGTATTTCGCAAACTCCAATATCTGTAATCTCTATCTGCTGGATGTCTTAAAAAAACACCTTCTCGTGGTTTATGTATCCAATTCACAATTACTAACGCAATTTTAGCAAAAAATATCGCAGAAAATACAAAGCTGACATATAATCCGAAAAATAATAATGGAAGAAATGTATAGAAATGAATCGGACGTTCATAATTCCATAGTAGGCGCCAATACACCCAGAATTCGAGCATTATGGGAATAATGCTTGCCCACACAATATAGAAATAAAAGACTAAGTAACGTCTTTTTGCAAGGATACTCGGAACAAATGGACCAATTTTCATAGTATTTGGAATTGACATTTTAATCTTCATCCTCCTTAAGCTTTATTAATGTTTTCTTATCTTCGTCCACATTAACTTCATGGTCCATTTCAAACTTCTTTTCATCATCCACGTCCCTTTTGATTATTAGGTCTCTTCTTTCCTCCGCGTATTTATTTTCTTTCAATGGAATGGCAGGAAATCCAAAATATATCCAATTATCCTTAAGCACTTGGCAATAGCTTGTTGAACTTATAGCGCCTATTACGCCATCATGTCCGATTATAGTGCCTGGGGCGATTGTAGTATGACCTCCGACCATCGAATAGTCGTCAAAAACAATTTTCTTTATGATGAGATATTTCCCTATTACCATAGAGGACATTATTGTTGCTCCTTGTCCGATTAACACTTTACGACCTACATCCACGAATTCTGCGTCGCACCATGCATCATTTAGGTGACTTCCCCCCCCCATCCTTAGTCCAAAAGCTTTAAATGCAAGCATATCTAGCCAAGATAAGGGAGAGTTACGTAACAACCATAAGGCTATTTTCTTTATCTCAGTTCGGAGCATCCAGAACTCATAATCTGTATCACCGATTTCTGCTAAAAATATGCCCTCTTTTGGCTTATGAATCAAGTTTACTAAGATTAATATCAATTTACTGAAAATAAGGCACGCAAAAATAAAAATATAAATCATAAAAATGATTGAAATTGGTAAAAATAGTATAGTAGATAATTGGATCCCCTCTTTGGTATATTCATACCAATAAATGGATATTGTCAGTCCCGCTAACCAAAAAATGGGTAAATATACTGCGAGAAATTTTAAGTTAATCCTACTAATGGCACTACTCGTCGTAAAATCAATATTTAGTTCTTCCTCTTTCAATTCTTCACTAACCTCTATATCTTCCTCTTCTTCGTCCTCCCCTTCTTCTTCGAGTTCTTCCTCAATTTCTTCTTCTTCAGTCTCTACTTTTTTTTTCTGTTTCGATTTAAGTTCTTGAATTGCTTTTTCAATATTCTCATTTCTTTCAATATCTTTCCTTGTAATTCCTAAATAGTTCATAATTTTCTTTTTAAAGATTTTGCGGAGTGGAATCCCGAAGTAGTAATTATGCCCCCCTTTCAAAATACTATGTTTGCTCGTAGAGGCTAAGGGCAATAAATAGGAATTGTCATGAATTTCACAACCTGGACCTAATTGATTCATACCCGCAAACGTGACGTTGTCTCCTACTTTTATTCTGAAATAAGAAATATTTCCGAAGATACCTTGGACCAAATGACTGGCCAGAGTGGAATTTACACCAATATAGCAATTATCTCCAATATTATAAAACTTATCATTACCCACAGACTCCTCTATTGTTGTTCTTTTTCCTATTTCGGCTGAACCAACGAATCTATAGAACCAATTTGACATCCAAGGGAATGCCCCTTTTGTAAACACGTTTTTTCCATATTTTATCATAAAGCTTCGCAAATGATAATAATTTGCTGCTTTACTACGAATATTTCGTGGAATTATTCCCGATTTTGAAGGTGAAATTCTTTCGGTTATCCTCCAGAAAACCCTAGTAATTATTCCTATAAGCAGTAATCGTATTAAATAACATCCGATTAATACTAACGGAAAAGTTACCAGTGCAATAATCGATTTTAACTCCGTAAACAAGGAGAAAAAGTTATTTATTTCTAAAAAGTAGGGTACAAAGAAAAATAAGATATAGCTGAAAAAAGCTAAACCTGGAATGAGCCATGACCCATAATAAATTAACAAGAAAACCGTTATATAAAGATAATACTGCACGTTTATATCTTCTCTGATAGGTTCCTTAAGAGGTTCCATTATAGAGGGTCTATCATTATCAATTTCTTGTTTGGTCATAATTCTCATCTGAAAATTGTTAACTTTTTTATTTTTTTGTAAAAACTATTCAATTTTTTTGATTTCCACACAAAACTGCTAATTTAATTTAATAGATATGTTTTTTATCTTTTAAATTTATATTGATAATAGAGAATACTTGATTTTTAACACGTCTACTATTAAAAATTTAAATACAAGTGTAAATATGACAGAAGGTGTATGCATTTCTTGTGGAAAATGTTGCGTTGCAACAGAAATGATCCTATCTGAACAAGATATTAGATTAATTTTGGACCGTACTAATTCATGTAAAACTAAAGATGAGTTTACCTTTATAAATCCTGAAGGGTTGCATCAGCTTAAAAATATTGATGGTCATTGCTTTTTTTTTGATATAACTTCAAATAAATGTAAGATTTATGAACTCCGTCCTCAAGGTTGTAGATTTTATCCCTTGATCTATGATAGCCTTAGAAAAAAATGCATTCTTGATCAAGAATGTCCTTACCCAAGAGTTCTTTATCAAGATTTTACTCAAATTAAGGCTAATTGTAAATCTTTAAGGAGATTTTTAAAAAATCAAATAAATATTCCACTCTAATCTTTACAAATCTAAATATTAATTATAATTTTGATGAGATCCCGGTTCTTCTTGTAACTCTCGAATGCTTCTTTAACATTATCTAATTGATATATTTCCGAAATTAATTTATTCACATTAATTTGATTCTTACTCAATCCCTCAATTGCTTTGGCGAATGGACCACATCTACTTGTAAAAATCGTTAATTCTCTTACTACTAAATCAGTTAAATTTATTGGAGTACCTAATCCATGTGTACTCTTTATATGGATTTTTCCTCGTGTTTTACATGAAGATACAATATCAATTAGAGCATTTGGATTTCCAGTACAATCAATTACAATATCTGCCCCTAATCCCTCTGTATATTCTTTTATCTTTTGAGCAACACTTTTCACTTGTAAGCGATTGATGAGTTTCAACGCTCCAAAACCTTTTGCTAGTTCTAATTTCTTGTTAGATCCATCAATAGCAATAACATCTAAATTCTTTAGTAAAGCAATTTGTAAAATAAGCAACCCCAATTTTCCTAAACCGAAAATAACAACATTGTTGTCATCCTCTTCTAAAGGCATCATCTCAAACGTTTGGTACGCAGCAGCGAGTGGTTCAATAAAAGTAGCCTCATTAAAGGAGAGGGAATTAGGGATTTCATGAATTAGATATGATTCGACTGCAATATAATCGGCTAAAGCTCCATCAATATCGATACCAATTGCTTTTCTTGAAATACACTGGGTATATATTTCTTTTTTACAGTAATAACAAGAGAAATCGATATTACTATTAATTTCGGATACCACACGCTTTCCAATCCATGAAGATTCAACTTCAGCTCCAACCTTAGTGATTACTCCGGAAAATTCATGTCCAATGATAATTGGGGTCGGAGTAGGAAGATTTCCCTCTACAATGGCTAAATCCGTACCGCATAATCCCACTGCTTTCACTTGAATTAAAACTTGGGTTGGAGTTAAAGAGGGAATCTTTACATCTTCAACTATCAATTCCGTTCCATTAAATACTGCGGCTTTCATAATAGGCAATAGTTGCCTATTTGTTATTAATCTCTCGTATAAGAATTATGATGAGATCAGTTATAATTTCTAAACAGTTTGATTAAATTTCATAATACACTTTTCATGATTAATAACTAATATTGGTTTAAAGATGAATAAGAAAATACTGTTCTGGGAAATTGGTGGTATAATTTTTATAATCTTCGTTGGTTCTTTCATGCATTTTTTGTTCGAACTTTCTGGATATTGGGCTCCGATTGGGGCGATCGCAGCAGTAAATGAAAGTGTATGGGAACACCTTAAATTAGGATATTTCCCTTTGGTTATTTTTGCATTGATTCAATATAACTTTATTAAAAAGGACGCTAAGAATATTGCTCTCGCTAAATTCGCCGCTTCATTAATAATTGTGGGATTTATCATTGTTTTCTTCTACACATATGTAGCCATCTTAGGCGAACATCTATTACTATTTGACATTTTAAGTTTTATTATCTCGATTATTCTCGCACAATTAGTAAGCTATAAATTACTCACAATACGGCATTTAGGGAAGACTATTTCAATTATCGCCTTAATTGGCATCATCACACTTGGATTATTATTTGTGTTGTTTACTTACTTTCCTCCCCATCTCCCATTATTTCAAGATGGAATTACGGGAGAATATGGAATTGTAATTCATGGACTTTAATCTTACTTTTTTCATTTTTTCTTCTTTTTGATTATAAACTCAATTAATAAAAACTATAATGATACTTTATACCATATAAATATCTGTGGGAATAAAATTAATGAAAATATTCGATTTTGATAGGAGCGTTCAAAGCGTTTTAAATAATACTTATGCTGAAATTAAACCAGTCGATTGGAAAGAGTGGCTCAAAATTTCAACTCCCCAAGAATTTGAAGAATCATGTTTAAAACAATCAGGATTGGAGTCAGTCGAGAATCT
>SDNW01000045.1 GCA_004524725.1 Promethearchaeota archaeon | reverse complement strand
GATACTAAAAATCCTCGTGAGTGGTATTATGCATTGATGGACTATGGGGTTATGCTAAAAAAGAGTCACCCCGAATTAAATAAGAGGAGTGCCCATTACCGAAAACAGCCAAAATTTTTAGGTTCTACTCGAGAATTGCGCGGCAAAATCCTTAGAACTCTTCTTAAAAAATCGGAAGTCCCTATTTCGGCGCTATCTCAAAAATTCGAGCTAAATTCAAAAAAACTTTACACGATTTTAAAGCAATTAGAAAAAGAAGGTTTCCTTAAAATTAAGGGTGAGAAGATAATTGTTGCTGAATGATTCTTTCATGCTTCTCTTGTTTGCTTGAAATATTTAGAAATTTTCATCGCTAATTGCTCTTGTTTTTTCCACTCTCCAAACGCTAAACCCCTTGAATTTAGTTCATTGACTACATCCTTTAGTTTTTTACTAATTGGCTGTACTTTTTTTTGAGCAAATGGAGTCTGTGGAAGCGGAATGAAGGCATGAGTATGAATCTTGGCGCCCTTTTTAGTTAAATAATCCATCATCTTGATTGTGAGCTTAATATCCTCATCTGATTCATTTGGTAAACCAAAAATGAAATCTACATTAACCTTTAGGCCAGCATTTATAGAGATTTCAACAGCATTGATTACATCCTCGATTGAATGATCGCGATGGCATAAGTCTAAGATTCGTTGGCTGCCAGATTGAGCGCCGATAATTATATTATCGTTATTCGCATATCTTAATACTAAATCTAATGTTTCTTTCGTTACGTGTTCTGGTCTAACTTCTGATGGGAATGATCCAAAAAATAACTTTCCCGTGTTACCAATTATTTTTCGAACATTGGACAATAAATCTTCGATTTTTGCTATATTGAGCGTTTTTCCATCTTTTGATCCATAAGAAAACGCATTTGGAGAGATAAAGCGGATATCAGTCAATTTTTCTCTTTTCATGAATTCTATGTATTTACAAATGCATTCTACGCTTCTGTGACGTGGTTGGGTACCCAAAATATAAGGCGTTTGACAATAATAACAAACATATGGACAGCCCCTCGTGATTTCTATAGCTCCAAACTGCGTATTTTTAATTGGAAATGGAGGATATATATCTAAATTTACAAGAGTTCTTTTTCCAGTATATTTATATTCATTATTTCCGTTCAAATAAGCAATCCCTTTAATTTCCTTAAAATCTCCATTATGTTTTATAGTTTTAAGCAATTCACAAATCGTTTCTTCTCCCTCTCCTATCACTACGATATCAAAACCCATCTTAAGTGTTCTTAAGGGTTCCCCGGTAGGATGAGGTCCTCCAGCTATTATTATAATTTCGTGTAAAAAATTTTTCCTTAATTCTTTAACAAGATTGTTAATCTCCCACAATTGCGTAGTAAAGAAGGAGATTCCTAAAACTACATTTTGATGTTTTTTCTTGATTTTTAGAAGCTCTTTAAATAAATTTTGCTTACCACGTACATAATAGATACTAATATCCTTGAGGTTATCATCAGTTTCAATAGCTCCAATTAATGCGTTAAAACTATATATATTTTGCTTCTGGTAATATGCAACAAAGGCAATTCTTTCTTTCAATGAACGACACTAAATAATATTAAATTTAAAAGACTGATATAATATATTTAATATACTCTCAAAATTAAATTTGTAATTTATCTTTAGAAAAATGTGAAAAACTATGTTTTTTAATGAGTTTATTGCTGAAACGATTGCGGAAGTAGGTATATCTTGGTTAGATATTTTTTCTATAGGCCATTTTTGTTTTGGGATAGGTGTGTTTTTATTTTTCAGCCTTTTTTATACTATTCCAAAAAATAAAGGTCATGTTCCAATCTTTTCCTTGCTTCTTGTCTTTATATTAACTTTTATTGTTTTGATTGCTTGGGAATTGCTAGAAAATCTCCTCTTTATAGAAATTGGATGGAAGTTTGAAGGAAGACTTGATAGCTGGCAAAATATCACTAGCGATATTGTAATTGGAGTACTTGGAGCACTGATTTCTTGGTTGTTTTGTCACTTAATCTTTACCAAAGGAAAGAATATCTGGGCCTATTATATCTTTGGAATTATAGGTTTTGGAATATGGTTGGGTGTTTTTATTATCGTCCGTGCTATATTTTTGGGTTATTAAATTCTTTTTTTTATTCTTTAATTTATTCTAAATGAACATGAGCAATTTTGGTTTAAGCATGGAAGATCTAAATAATTATATAACGCACGCGAAGGGCACAATACCGCTCATATTATCTGTTCCTCATGGAGGAGAGTTACTTTGTGAGGATATACCCACAAGAACCGATGGAATCCTTGGCATTGATAAAAATACTATTTTTCTTACTCAAGATTTAATCCAACAAGTAAAAAATATTTATTATGAGAAAAAAAATCAAATCGAAAAGCCATCCTTTATCTTTTGTAACCTACCAAGAAGTAAAATAGATTTAAACAGACCGATACATAAGGCATTTGATCAAAGCTCAATTCTAGCGAAAATTGTTTACTTTTCTTATCATAACACTCTTGAAAAATATATAACTCATAATAAAGCCAACTATAAAAAATCTTTATTGTTGGATATACATGGATTTGAAGTAAAAAGCCGTCCGCGAGGCTTTAGGGACGTGGATATAATTTTAGGAACAGATAACCTTAAATCATTATATGCGAAACCCATAAAAAAAAAAGAATGGAGTGATAACATACGAGGGAATATTATAAAAAAATTTTTAGAACAAGACATTGCAATTGCCCCGGGTCATCCAAGGAGGCGTGAATATGTGCTTTCTGGAGGGTATATAACTAAAAAATATGGAGCAAGCCAAATTAGAAATAGTCAAACGATACAAATCGAATTTTCCGACAGAATTCGTATTCATAATGAAGAATTGAAAAGAATTGTCTTAAACTCGTTAGCTGAAGTAATATTTAAATATTTCAAAACGTCTAATTTTCTATAGAGTTAAAGCATTAGTAATCTATATTATGTATAAACAATTAGAAATATTAAATAAATAAAAGCCTCTTGACGAAAACTAAGATATTGAATTTTGACTAAGTGTTGATCATGAATGATACGAAAGTTGATATTAAAGATTTAGAAGCATTTATCGATGGTCTACAAACCTCTTTAGACATGTTAGATGGGGCGGATATTACTGAAGCAAAAGGATTTCAAGCCCAACTTGCTAAAACTATATCAGATCTAAGAATGAAAAGAATAGAGAAATTCGAGCCTTTGCCTAAAATTTTAGGTTTTGTCACGAAAGAGGATATTAAAAATTATTTATTGAAAGAATTGGAGACGCTAAAGAATTATTTAGATAATCAGGAATATCCCCATGGAAAATTTAAATTAGTAATGAAAATCGTGAAATTAAGGGAAGAAATTAATCAACTATAGAATTATCTTATTCTTTAAAATAGTAAGAAGGTTAATAAATTGTTAATTGATGTTCATTGCCATATTAACTTGTATTTGAACCCCAATGAGATCATTCACGAAGCAAAGCAAGCCGGAGTAGGAAAAATAATCGCAGTTGCGATGAGTTTTTTAAGTCAGAAGAGAATCTTAGAAATTTCAGAACAATCTGATTCCCTTTATCCCGCATTAGGGATTCATCCTGAAGAAGTCAAAAGGAATAAGAATATCGAAGCTGAACTTGACTCTATTATTGATTTAATAACATCTAATGAGTCGAAATTATGTGCTATTGGTGAGATTGGATTAGATCATCATTTTATTAAAGATAAAAATTTATATCCACTGCAATCAAAAATTTTTAACCTTATGCTTTCACTTGCCCAAAAACTGCATTTACCAGTTAATCTCCATAGTAAAGGTGCAGAAAAGCAAATTTTTGAAACACTTTCCTCTTATGATATCCCTAATATCAACATCCACTGGTACTCTGGTCCAGAAAAATTTCTCAAACTAGGTATAGATCGAGGTTATTATTTCTCAATAACACCCGCAGTGAAATATTCACCTGCTATGAAAAAAACAGTCTCTTTAGTCGATATCGATCATTTATTACTAGAAAGCGATGGTCCTGTTAAATTCTCAGGTAAAATTGGGACCCCTGCCATGATTAAAGAAGTCTTAAACGAGATAGCTTCTATTAAAAAGATGAATGCGAAAGATGTAGAGGAAAAAATTTGGAATAACACTAAAAATGTGTTCCCTCGTATTTTTACTTCCAAGTAATATATTGATGAATCTTAGTTTAAATTAAACCTTTAATCTCATCAGGAAAGTCTTCTCCCTTGTTTTTCATTCGCTTCAGCATATCTTTCACTTCTTCAATTGAATTTCCATAGATATGCAAAGAATTGCTAAAATCTAAATAATGCCCTACCTCTACATTCAGCTGATCGGCTACATATTTTTGAATCCTTATCATTCCATTTACATTAGCTTCCCATGCTCGAAATAAATCTCGACTTCGCCATGTGGTTTGCATAATAAGTTTTTCGTTTTTTATTCGCATGTAAATGCGCTGTAAACAAGGAGGATCAGAATGGAAGGGATCGACAAGTGGTCGCCAAGTAATTGCTTGTGCTCTACGAGAATAGGGTTTTTGCTTTAATTTCTGAATGATATATTCTATTTGATTTATTTTGGGAAAATCTATCAATCCAATTGGTATTTTATCAATGCCTATTTGTTCTGTAATTTTTTTATTTAGCTTAAATTCTATAAGATTCTTTAATTTCCATGTTAAACCCTCATCATTGATTTTCTTAGAATGAATCAGTTTTTGATGCTTTTTGACAAAATCATTATCAACAATTTCTAAATCATAATTTACATGTATCGTATCTTCCAAAGAAAATGGAACATAATTGAATATTCTATCATGATAGGAATAGGGAAAACTCGCACCAGAATCCCATATATAATGATCATTGATCCCCTCTAAAATCTCTTCAATATAACCACTCTGAATTGACCCAATTAAGTAAGTATCAGCCATACAACCGTATACTTCAAAAGAATTCCCATATTTTGTTTTGAATTTCATTATCTTATCCTTTCTCATAATTGGATCGCTAAAGGGATTGATAATTTCGATGAGAACGGAGGCATCTTTAGAAGCAGGTTCACCATCTTTATCATATTCGGTCTTAATATCATCGCCATTGTACAATACTTGCACTAATGCGGAAAGCCAAGCATCGCGTACATTATTACTTGATACATATATTACTTGAGCCATGATTTCTACCTAAATTTAATGTTAAACAAGTTATTTTTACTCTCTTTATAATTTAATTGTTAAAACTTTAACAAAAACAGATTTTCTATTATTTTCAACCAAAGGTTTTTATAGAAAATAATCGTTAAGAATTTATATTTCGTCCAATTCAAAAGAATTAAGACAATATACTGATTCGAGCATATCATAAATTGATTGAACTTTCTCTTTCATTTGAACCTCCATTTAATGAATTAACGAAGACTCTGTATAAAAAATTTAAATTTAATAAACCTATAACCGTAAAAGAGTTATTAGAATATCTTAGAGGGGAGTATGGAGAAGAATTCTATAATCTTATATGGGATAAGAAAAAAGAAGGGGAGTTTAGCTCATTTCTCTCAATTATTATCAATGGAATAAGTTATCGAAGTGATAATTTTTTAAATATCCAACTAAAAAATGAAGATGATATCACTTTTCTTTATCTCTATTTTGGGGGATAAGCTTTTTTATAACAAATAAATAATCCACATCCCAAAACCAGTTAACAAAGGATTTAAAATATTATCCGAGATATGATTGAAAAAATAATCCACTATTAGGAATAGGATTGTAGCAACTAATGCCATCAAGAAAATTTTTGTCAAATTTACTGAAATATATTGATTAAACAATAACATAATCATTATTACAATTATAAATGTTGATAACCCTCCTGCGATAAAACCCTCAATAGTTTTATCCGATCCTCTTTTAAGTTGGTGTTTCCCAATTTTTTTTCCCACTAAACATGCAGCAGCATCAGCAGCCGTGGTAATACAAGCAACAGCCGCAAAGATAGGAAAAGGAGCAAAAACAAATGGAACAAAGCATAAAACTAAAGGAGTAGATGCGATGAATGTATCTAACTCATTTGGGCGCATTGACAAATACCACTTCTTTGCCCATTTCGGGAGGGTATAGAAGTAATTGAGACGGGCAAGATCAGCAATTTGAAACATAAATACAAATGCATACCCAATTGTAATTATCCACCAAAAAGAAAAGTTGTAAATATCTAATTGAATTAAACTTAAAAAACCTATTTCGTTAAAAATCATGCCCATAATCCAAAATATAAAGACCACAGAACAAGTAAATAAATGAAGGATTTTCCTTCCAAATTCATCTTTAATATTATCACTCCAATTATCCTTTATAATTGCTTTATATAAGCTATAGTCACGTGTATTTAGTAGATCTGGATTTCTAAGTGACTTAATCGCGTTATATATCAGTATAAAAGTCCATACAATCATTTCAATTATAAATAGAATTGATGATAACAACCATAAGGTATTTAATAAACCTATGGAAATATTTGGAGTGTGAAACTGGTACATAAAGGGAAAAAGAATTCCTGCATCGAATAATAATATAGCAATGAGGATTTCATTAATGAAATGATGGTTTTTTATCTTAATTTTACGATTTTTAAGTGTATATACCAATGTCGCGATTGAAAATGCAATATAAATAATGGTAGTTGGCAGAAAAAACATTTTCTTAGTCACTAAAGTTGAATAAAATAAAAATTTTTAGTTAAAAAAGACAATTTTATCATTCATAATCATTTCAGATTCCAAATAATTCTATGAATGTAATTGTATAATCTAAATAAAAAAAAAATCGTATACAGAAATAAGTAATAGCACAAGCAATTGGTACAATAAGATTATCCGAAATATTTAGTGGTTTTAAGGTTAAAACATCAAATGTAAAGAATATAACAGTAAAGATTAACGCCCACTCCCAGCCTACAAATATAAAACATATTATAAATGCTGACAATATCCCAGCAATCGTACCCTCCCAAGTTTTATTATTATTCCATTTAATATGGTTTTTGCCAAACCGTATTCCAATTTGGCTAGTCATTAAATCCGAAATTGAGCATATACCTAAAATGGAGAATAATACCATGGGAGGAGAGATAAATGAAGCAAACATTAATCCAATCGCGAAGTGAAGATAGGTTCCATAACTATTTCGTTCATTTTCACAAAGAAAAACTGAGCAGAAAAAGGTAAATGGATAAGATAAAGTTCTGGATTTTCGCGCGAATTCATTAAATAGCACAAAGATACAAAAAATATAAAAAAAGAAAAAAAGTAAGTAATAAAACCATCCTAATGAAAGCAATATTGTCTTAGTATTTCCTGAAGTACTTAATAATTGGATATATATTTGGAAAATATTGTTTTCACTAGGAATCATTCCTTCGGTAGATCCTGTAAGATTATTAATAAAGATTACACCAATTAGCCATAAAAGAAGTAATCCAATAAAAATTAAGACATGGGGGATCTTTCGATACGTATCATTCCTACTTTTACTTCTTTGTGCTAATTTAGTTTCTAATCTTAATTTGAATTTCTTAAGATCTTTTGATTTAAACCATTTATTATAAAAAAAGACTAATAGAGATGCAATAGCTACTAACACGAAATTTAAAGCAATTGGAAAGCCAAAACCAAATAAAAATCCCGGAACTAAATCAGCATGAAGCGATACATCTTGGTACATAAATATTACTACTATTAAAATATGAAATAAAACCATACAAAGAGCAATAAAACCAATAAAATTATTTAATATCTCATCTCTATTGGAATAGTGCAAGTAAGTATAGAATATTATCAAATAAGAAAACAATAAAGATATAAAAATAATAATAAAATAAACCATATTCTCTTAACTAACTCCTATCATATTTCATTTCAGTTATTTTAAATTAAATAAACTACTTAAAATAGTTTTATATACTTTTTATTTACCTCGAAAGATTTACAATTAACGCCCTCCTCCTACTAATTAATACTTAACGAAAATTCGAAATTATGGTATCATGAAAATTATTCTTGCCTCAGAGTCAATAGATCGTAGGGAACTCTTTAAACGATTAGAAATACCTTTTCAAACACTTAAAACAAATGTCGATGAAAAAAAATTCCAATCTGAAATAGACGATCCCATTGAACTGGTAATGCTCTTAGCTGAAATCAAAGCTAATACAGCTAAGAATTTATTGAAAGAAAAAAAATCAAAAGAAGACTATATTATTATTGCTGCGGATACTATTGTACGATTTCAAGGACAGATCATCGGTAAAGCTAAGAATAAAGACCAAGCATTTTCCATATTAAAAAAATTGAATAATAATACTCATTCCTTAATAACTGGCATTGCAGTAACTCAACTCAATTATCCCAAAATTATTAGAAATTTTGACGAGACTTTAGTTACGTTTTTACCGTTATCCGATAAAGAGATTGAAAATTATTTAGATTGTGATGAGTGGAAAGGAAGAGCTGGAGCTTATTCTATTAAAGATAAAGCAAGTATATTCGTCAAGAAAATCGAAGGTTCTCCTTCAAATGTTGCAGGTTTACCAATTCAAAAAATATTTCAAATATTAAAACACGAATTCAATATAAATTTATTAGAAACCAAAAAACTTTGATTACTTATTAAATTACTGAGAATTATCCCACAGTTTTAATTTCTCGTAGAAAAAAATCATTTTTTTAAGGTGAGAGATAATTTCCTTATAATAATTTTGATCTGCATATTGATTCTTCACTAAATTTTTAGCAATTGATAATTCGTTTTTGAATTTAGAAATTTTCTCTTCGATCACATATTTTTTGCATTAGAGATTCTATATAAAAATCGAAAATATCCCGATATTATTGATGTGATACGAAAAGTCTTTTTATTGATCCTTTTTTATAAATAAACATATTTTTATCTCTCATCATCTTATAATTACTAATTAAAACATAATCGTGAAACAAAAATGACGAAACATTATAAGAATGAAGGAATAATGAAACTTTTAACCGTTCTCGGTGCTGTAGTAGGATTAATAACTTTAATTTTAGGCTTAGCTCGTATTGAAAACTATGGATTCATTGATCCTGTATTTGGACTAGACATCGTTTTAAATTTCATTGTAGGTTTAGTAGTTGTAGTGCTGACCTTTTTAGTTGCTTTAAAACCCAATAAACCTCTGCCATTTCACTGGCTCGTATTACTTATCTTAGCAATATTACTTGTACTTTTTGGAGCGGGAATTTGGGCGTGTGTTTTAGTCATCATTGCAGCTTTGATTGGATTAATCGAAGATTTATAAAATATTATTGTTTTTTTTATTTTTATTACTTTATTTATGCGAAATTAAATTGTAACTTAGTTCACATTATTCAAGAAGAATTCGATTATTTCTGAGGAAAGATTAATATCTGTTACTTTTTGTAAGGCTGTAAATCCCGGAATAGAATTCACTTCTAATACCTGAAATCCTTTTTCGGTCTCAATAATATCTACACCTGCAATTTCGGTTTTTGTGACTTGAGCAGATTTAATTGCGATTGTCCTTAACTCCTTGTTTAATTCTATTGGTTCCATATGTGCTCCTGCATGAATATTTGTCTTCCAACTATCGCTAACTCGATACATTCCTGCTATAGCCTTATTTCCAAGCACTAAGACACGAATATCTCGGTTTTGATGTTCTACAAATTCTTGAAGATAAAAAATGTGATTTAACTCTGCTAAGGAATAAATAACATTTTCCGCAAATCCTTTATCCGTTAATCGTGATATCCCTATGCCTTTTGAACCATAAAGGGGTTTTATCACTACATCACCACCAAGATCCTCAAATGAAGTTAATGCATCATCTGGATTTTCACATATGACAGTTTTAGGAGTAGGGATTTTATATCGTTCTAAGTATACTGATGTTAAGAATTTATCACTTGAGATCTCTAAAGAATTTCTCGAGTTCATGAGCCTGATCCCATATTCTTCCATTGCACTCAATAAATCAAGTCTAAAGAAGATTTTTTGAGTGGCATCCGCTCCAAAACCTCTTACCAAAGCTGCTTTAGGCTCTAATGAATCAAATAGTTCTCCAAAATAATTAGAACTTACTATGACCTTTACATATTCAGGGATAAAAAATTCAACACTATACCCCCTCCTATTAAATTCTTGTGCGAGTATAGTTACTTCATGGTCATTCGGTTTCGGAGTTATTATCATTGTATGCATTATTCTTCCTCTCAAAAATTAACTAATACAAGTAATACTAAATAAATAAATAAAATAAATGTCTTTAAAAATATATATGACGCCCTCGGAAAATTCAGATAAGGAAACGGAAACTGAAAAATTAACACAAATGCTTTCTATGCTTCAAAACCTTTACTACAAGAAAAAAGATCAGTTAGCAGAATTACAGACTGAAATTTCTGAGATTCATTCAATATTGAATTATCTCAATTCAATCATTACCACTAAATCATTTTCTACTGCAGATAAAATGTATCCTGATTTAGTACCAAGCAATAATATCGCAGTTGAGGATTATTTTAAAGAGGATATCTCCGAAGAAAAATTTAAAGGAACCAATATCAAACGAAAAATATTTTCAGATAAGAAACAGAAAGAAGAGGATCTTCTATGTATCCTCAACTTATATGATTTTAAAAAAGTCGAAATAAAGTTCATGAATCCCGAAATAAGAGCAATAAAAGAGACTTCTGAAAATTTTATAAATCTTTTTTTACGAGGAGCTCTAATAAAAATTAAAGAGAGCAATCCTAACTTGAGCGTAAGCTACAGCTTTTTCAAAAATACTGATAAAATTGAGTATATCCATATCTCTAATTTACACTCAATAAAAGACTATGATTTGATTACCGAAAAAATACGCGAATTATTAGCTTACGAAAAATCGTAGAATATTTAGAATAACTATTTCATGATGAATCATATATAGAAAAATGTGGTATTGATAAAGTTTTATTTTAAGATATTTAAAAATCACAAATTTAGCATCACTGAATCTCTTTTTTCTTTATAAATAACTGAAATAATTGTTTAGTAAACAATTTCAAATGAAGAATTATGACAAATAATTTTGATGAATATTTTAGTGAATCAGATTATGAGGAAATTTATTGTGATTGGTATGAAATTGAGGGGAAAAGAAAAATTAAAGAACTTTCACGGCAACTCCGTACTTTTTTTAATTACAAGAAGGAAGTGATTAGATATCGATTTCGATCAGAGTCTAATTTTAATACTCTTGAATTAACCACAAATTTTCTTACTCAAAAACAAAAGTTTGAGTCTCTATCAAATGAATTTATTACCCTGATAAAAAATTTTAAAAATCAAGGACAATCACTTGATGAGATGGTTAGATTTCTCTATTATGAAAATAAAGCATCACAAATCAACGTGCTATCAACCATCATGGATAAACTATTCAGTTTTATTCACTATTTCTCGGAGGAAAACATCCATAATCATCCAGAATTCCTTAGATTCATAATTATATTAGCCCAAAATATCTGTTTGATAAAAAAATGCTTGTATTCACAATTCAGTGAATTTTATGAGGAATTAGAAATAAATTATAGGGCGTTAGAAGTAGAACTGGATGGTTTATTAGAAAAAATATCTGATTTGAAATTCAAAAAACCGATAAAACGGTTGGAGGAGAAATTACATTCATGAAAGCATACACTAATGTATCACGGAAAACTGTAGGAGAAAATCGCGTAGCAATCTGTCCAAACTATGGGTGTGGGTTTATGATAAGAATTAAACCTCTTAAATTTAGGTTCTTTGGGTTTGGGAAATATCCTAAATGTAATAAACATCATATTCCTTTAGTCTATGTTGATGAGATGATTGGTGATTTTGTAGATGCTGCGTTAGCATGTCTTTTTGATAAAGCGGGACTTCCTTCCCCTAAATTACTTAAAAATGTAAGATCAAGATTCCCTCAAGAAATAGAATCATTTGTAAAGGGATGGGTTTATTGTATAACGATTGGAAGGGGCTCTCCTTTAGTTTCACGCTATATGGATTCCATTTCAAACGCATATCTCAAACAATTAACCAAGAAACAAATTAGAGCAATAAAAAAAGGAGAAGATAGCAACATAAACCTTGTGTACAAGGCAATTAAAAATGGAATGGATGAAATTAGCATCCAATACACTAGAATCCTTAAATATCTACGAGTTCATTCCGAAATTCTTTCGAAACCTGAAGATCTTAAACCACTTTCCAAAGATCTTCGAAAACATCTGAATGAATGGGAAAAACTCATGTTGCAAAGTAACGAAAAATTAATTATATCTGAAAAAAAATCTGAAATGTCTTTAGAAGAGATCAAGCATAATTATGATCAAATTCTAAATGTTGGCATTTGTCGCTGTTTGCTAGGATTAAATCCTGAAGCCAAAGAAAATAAGAGAACAAGATTATCTGCTTTTGATAGGTTTTCTGTTTATTCAGATTTTTTGTCTGAAAATATAACTGAAAAATTTAATAAATCGGATATTCAAACTCTTTACTCTCACATTGATCCAATTAATAAATCAACAAATAATATGAGTCTAAACCGTATTAGAGAATATTTAAGAAATTTTGATTGGGAGAGCCTAACTAAGGACTGGACAATATTACATCGAGAACATCATGCACAGCCTTATAAAAAACTATTGCTTGATCCTCATAAGGATCCTTCAAATGAAAATCCTTTATGGAAACATGAAATTTGGTTGAAACGAGTATACGCTGACGAAACATATAAATTTTCTGATAGGCTTATTAATCAAATTACAGGTGTTGCCCGCACTACAATCAAAAGATATCGTGACAAATTTAATATTAGCAATATCTATAATAATACGATTCAAAAAACAAATCTTAGTAAAGAATTAATTGAGAAAAGGGAGGATATTCGTAATTATAAATGGGAACAAAATATTAATTGGACATTATCTATTGGGAATCCTATTAGATTGATAGATCTTAATCCAAATGAATATTGCAGTCTTGAAAATCCTTTATATAAACATAAGGCTTGGTTAGAAAGAGTCTATGAAGATGAAAATCTTAATCTAAACGGAGTTGAGATTGCTAAAATATGTGGTTTAAAGGATCAGAAACCAATTAGTTATTGGAGAAAAAGATTTGGGATGCCCAAAAAAAGAAAAGGTATCTTTATTGATAAACAAGGGCATAAGTTATTTCTCACTCCAAATTCTTATATTCACCCCCAACGTGGAAGAATATATCAACGTGCTGAGCATATACTCATATTGGAAAATCATCTGAATGCTAATCTGTCAAGACAAAAATTATTATCTCATCCAAGTTTGATTCAAGGATGGTTAGAAGAAAAAGAATATTTCTACATCAAAAAGAAATGTCATGTTCATCACATTAATTATATAGCTTCTGATAATAGAATTGAAAATCTCTGGTTATTTGCTTCAAACCGAGCACATGGATTAGTAATTAATGAATTACAGCAATGTTTTTCAGTTTTAATTAAATTAGGTCAAATCTATTTTAAAGATGACAATTATTATATAACTCAGAATATTGATTGTCGTCAATTAAAGAAAGACATTATCAAGAGAAAATTAAATATTAATCTTGACGCAACTCATAATCTTCCTCGGTTTTACGATGAGCGGAGAAATACTTTCAGTGTGGCTATGCCTGAAACCTATAATAATCCCTATATCTCCAAAAAAAAGGGAATGAACTATGTATATATGTATGAGCATAGGTTTATCATCGAGCAGTATTATAGGAATCTTTTAAGAGATGGACCTGAAATATCAGAAAAGCGTGAAGATCTTGAAAAAGCTAAAGAATGCTTAAATACTCAAGGATATTTAAAACCTGATACAATTGTACACCATATTAATTTTGATTCTCGAGACAATCGATTATTGAATTTATATGTAGGGAATATTTCTGAACACAGACTTGTTCATGGATCAATTTACCAACTAGTTTCGACTTTACTTGAGATGGAATTAATATATTTCTCTAAAGGTAAATATTTTTTAGATAACACTTTATCTAATAAAATTAGTATTTGAGATCATTACTTAAATACAAAAAATTAATTATTCAGATTTTTTTATAATATTTATTATAAATTCATAACTATAGAAGTGTTTGAAAATTGGCGAAGAAAAAAAAATATCTAATCATGCCCGTAATCCACTCTAAATTTAATGATAAAGAGTTGGAAGATTCCTTAGTAAATAAATCAAGAAATCTTTTAACTAAAGAAAAGGGGGATGTTCCGTCATTTATTTTCCTTTCCGGAAGCTTTTTTGATATTAAGGGTTTTGTTTATACAGGACTTCGTGCTTGGAAAGGAGCAGTAAAACCATCCAATAAGGATGAAGGAAGAAGACCCTTACTTGAAGCCACATTTGCATCTCTTTCAGTTTATCTAAGTTCGTTATTGGCGTTACAGGCAGATTTCTTCTTCGCCTATCAAGAGATACAAGATATTCTACTTGATAAAAAACGAGAAGATTTATGGACGATCGTTGCAGAGAAGCTACCATTTATCTCATTACCTCCAAAAGAAATGTATGGCAATCAAGTTTCCCCTATCTCTCCTTACTTTGTAATTGAACAAGACGAAGAGCTTACCTTAGGGGAAATATATCCATCAGCCTATCTCACAAAAATTATCAAATCAATAAAGACGCGCTTCTTTGTATTTTTTCAATATGAAGGATACTCTGCATTCGGATTTTTTGATAGCTTACCAGATCGCTCTAAGTTTGGTTTTGAAGAGAAGGCAAGAGCTTTTGAAGTGGAGCCCTCTCCCGAAAACCTAATCGAATATGCTGAAAAAGCAAAGAATCTAAAAGAGCTCCTAATTGCGCTCATTGAAGCTCATAATAATGCTTATTTAGAACAGTTTCTAATACCCGATTATGAATTACTTCTTAATAAATTATTGGAGGGTGAGACATAATGGTCAATATTGGGCTTTTAGGGGATGTTAGCGCCGGTAAAACGTCTATACTCCGCTTATTTGTTAAGTATTTAAACAAAGGAGATATTGAAAAGGTCGAAGGTGGAAAAAAATGCAGTGTTTTAAAGACTGATTTTTCTGGCGAGGCAACAGTCCCTACTGGGAATAAAGAAGATAGTCTTAATGAAAAAGAGACAAAAACAATCCATCCAAATCGAGTAGTCTTTCGAGAAGTTGATTCTGGCAGGGCTCATACAATATTTGCTCCAGGGGGCGATAGAAAGCGGGCTGTAGTCAAGATGGGGATCATAACCATCAGTAGAATAGCAACACAAATCATAGCTATTTTCACTTGTGATCGTAAGTTAGACGTCCAATTTGATTTCTTTAATGATGTGCGATTCTTTCCCGATAAAATTTATGTCTGCATCAATAAGATTGATTTATTAGAAGGTGATCGGGAGGAAAAACTTGAAGAAATGAAAAAAGCGATAACTGATTTTTTCATTACAAGAAAAATCAAGGTAAACGACATCTATCTAACTTGTGGAGAGACCATTGATAATTTTATCGATATCGAGAAATATAATAACCGCGTCGCAGAAATGATTTTGCAAATCACTACTACTCATTAAACTAAAAGAG
>SDNW01000163.1 GCA_004524725.1 Promethearchaeota archaeon | reverse complement strand
GGATTCCCTCAAGGAAAGCAATCTATTTGTGAAGGTGCCGGTCCTCAATGTGTTATTACTAATTTAGCCTATTTGGACTTTGATAAGAAAACTAAAAGGATGAAAGTGAAAAGTACTCATCCGGAAGTAAGCATTGAAGAAGTAAAAGAGTCTACTGGTTTTGATTTGCTAATAGATGAAAATTTAACAGAAACTAAGCCACCTACAGCTAAGGAAATTAAACTATTACGGGAGAAAGTAGATCCCTTGAGCATTAGGAAGTTAGAAGTACTTGCTGGAGAGGAAAGAGAGCAATTATTAAATGAGATTATTCGAAAAGAATTGGCAATGGAAAATAGGTTTCCAAAACTCTTAAAGACCTAATCATGATTTTTCGAATATAATTTCTTCTTTCTTCCAGTTTTCTTAAAAGAGATTAAATTATTTTCAGCCAATTTATCGATATGATATTTCACGGAATTTCTAGCAATTTTAACTTCTTTAGAGATATCTGAGGAAGTAATTCCTGGATGGTTTTTAATTAATTCGAAGATCTTTATAGTCATTTCTGATTTTGCTAAACCATTTACCATCCTTTCCATCCTCTCTATTACATTCACTAATGGAAAATAAAGAGTGAATTGTCCAAATTTTTCCTTTCGTATAATATCATAATCTAATAAAACGTTTAAATGCCATTGCAATTGTCCTTTATTTAGATTAGATAATCTTAATAATTCGTTATGATGAATCCCTGGATCATTGAGAATACATCTAATTATTTTTTTACGTTGTTCATTCTCGAAGATCTTCTTTAGCTTTAAGTTAGGATGATTGGTATAGAATGTTGATCTACGAATCATGATACGATTATGATATTCTTTTACGGACAATACCATTGTCATTGCTAATAAAACCGCAACTAATAGCAAAAAAATGATTAAGAACTCTAATAGAGGGCGCTCTACTATCCCGAATGACTCGTTATATAACGAGAGGGCTTGGAATAAATTAATAATAACTATAACAAGTGATATAGCTAAACTTATAAATAATAGTACTAAAAATTTTATACATTTAGAATGTTTTTCGCTAATCACCATCAGCTCCTCTTTTAAACGCAAACTAAAAAATAGGTTTATATCTATCCTCTTCTCTATCTGCAACTCTTTTAAATGCATGCTGGATTGATTTAAAAGGTACCATAAAACTTGTATGTTTCTTATATTCACTGAAATGATTCCCATATCTCTTATTTAGCCAGAATTCTTCTAATTTCGCTAATAAAATATAAGCGAATACTTCTAAAATCCATATTAAGACAATAAAATCTTTCCTATATGGAATAGATGAACCGAATGGATTGATTGGGCTTGTATTTAGAGAAATCATGGTTAAACTAAAAGTCATGAGAATGATTGCTAGATATTGAGGATGGCGCGAATATTTGTAAGGTCCCTTTAAAATTAATTTCTTGTGATTAACTAATTGATATCCTAAACTATATACAAACAAGATCCCACTAACGAGAGCAAAAAAACTCCATGGATAACCATATCCCCAAAAGAATTCCAAATCATATAGTACGATTGTTGGATTCGTTAGAAAGATTGATAAGTATCCTATCAAAGGTAAACTCATAATCCCAAACCAAATTGAGGCGCAGGGGATATATTGAAAAATCGGGATGAGGAGCCATCCAATCGTTATAAAAAACTCTCGTATTGAAGATTTAATTTTATCGAATCTCATTTCCACTACAAATCTAACACTTTCTAAATTTAAAATGGAGCGGTTGATTTATAAATAAATTGGTGCACTTATCGAACAATTATGTGAGGTAAAAAAAGATTAAAAGAATGAATTTAGGTATATTTTTTGTATAAATTTCTAATAAATTCGCTAAGTTCCTCATATGATTTATTCGCATAAGCAATTGCTCCGCACTCGTCCTCTAAATCAAAACATGATTCAATATATCTTTTATTCATGATGGAGAGCATGGTTTTAGTAGTAAAAATAAACTCGTTTTTATATTTTACTAAATCTCTCATAAATTCTTTTGTCTTAGTATCCAAATCCTCGAGAGGAAAAACGCGTGTTGGAAAATTTAGATTTCTTAAGTCATCCACTCCGACTTTGTCAGCGGTAAATAACATATATTTGGCATAGGTTTGTCCAAAAGCTAATAGTGGAAGAAGAGTGGCTCCAGTTTGGGGAAATGCAGAGATAGCAAGTTCAGGAAGACGTAAATATAACTCTTCTTTTGGGCGATCCGCAAAAATTCTTAGATCCGAAGCTAAAATCAAGAGGACTCCAAATCCAACAGCAATTCCTTGAACCTGGGTAATAATTGGTTTTTTTATGTAAAGCATAGTCTCATTTACTTTTCGGCCCCATTCAGTAACTTGCTTTACATTTTCAGGAGACCCTTGTATCTGTTTTAAATCATAACCTGCTGAGAAGAATCTTGTTCCTGTACTTTTAATTAATATGTAGTTCACTTTTTCGTCTTTATCCGCTTCAATTAAGTAATTGTAGAGCAGTTTTAGCATTTCTACATTAAATGCATGGGCTTTATCAGGACGATCGATAGTAATTTCTGCTATACGAACTTTTACATTATAATGAATTAATTCTTCAGACATAGGTTTATAAACTCAAGCATTCCATTTTAAGTTTAAGAGTAGAATATAAGATGTTAAAGTTATATAACTAAAGAGGTTAAATTTAATATTTTTACTCTACTTTCCCTTCTTTATCGCAAAATTAACTTCTTCGAACTTTTTATGAATATCTTGATAGAGTTTAAATTTGCTATTATTCAGTGCATTTTCTATGATATTATTAATCTCTTCTTCGTTAATTAGGCTTTTTGAGATTAATTCTTCAACTTTTGAATATATAAGTTCTTTTATTTTATACTTAAAGCGATTCTTTTTCTTTTCTTTAATCAGATCTGACAATTCCACGTGTTCCATATGATCCCATATATTCTGAATAAGATCATCGACACCCTCTCCAGTAATAGCATCGGTCATTGAAACGGGAGGTCTCCAACCACTTGAAAACGTAGTGTCGTCTAACATCATTTCGATATGCACTGCAATGTCTTCTCCTCCGAGATCCTTTTTGTTAACGTCATAAATATCCCCTATTTCAATAATCCCGGCTTTCTGCATTTGAATAGCATCTCCATATCCCGGAACTAATACTACGACAATAGTATAAGCCAGATTATAGATATCGAATTCAGCTTGTCCCACTCCTACGGTTTCAATGATTATTAAGTCCATACCAAATGCTTCATAAAGCATACTAATATCGAATACTGCTCGAGATATTCCACCCTTATATCCTCGCGAAGCAAGACTTCTCATGAATAAATTAGGGTGCAAAGTGATATTAGTCATACGCACTCGATCACCTAAGAATGCCCCTCCACTAAAGGGAGAGGTAGGATCTACTGAGATGATTCCTACATATTTACCATCATCAAGCAACTTTTGAGATATAGCTCCTGTAAGGGTACTTTTGCCAACCCCAGGTGAACCCGTTATGCCAACGATATAGGAATCATGTTTTACCTCCTCAAAATGGCTAAAAATCTTGGATGCTTTATCAGGTTCATTTTCGAGTATCGTAATTAATTTCGCTAAAGCAATTTTGTCTTTTTCTTTAAACTTAGAAATTAAGGTCTCTAAATCATAATTTTTCATAAATATGGTACATCCATCATTATATTAAAGGATCAATTAATTTGATAAATAAAATATTACTTATGTTTTTTATTTTTTGAACTTCTATTTAATTTACTTGTGAATATTTTAATATTGTTTTTACACTAATAACAAT